>JAEZCR010000092.1 GCA_023433465.1 Pseudomonadota bacterium
TGCGGCTCATTGCCCTGCGGGCGAGGGGTCCAGACCGCCGGCGCACTGGGGGCGCCGGCCTCTTGCCTTTCATCTGCCTCGCGTGTGCGAGCGCGAGCGCTGACGATCAACTGACACGCGGCGAGCAGCTGTACCAGGAACGGTGCGGCGCCTGCCATTCCCTCGACGAACACGGCGCCGGGCCGAAACACCGCGGCCTGCTCGGCCGGCAGGCCGCGACGCAGAGCGGCTTCGAGTACTCGGCCGCGCTTGCGGCTTCGAAGATCGTATGGTCGCCGCAGACACTGGATCGCTGGATCGCCGATCCGAACAGGCTCGTCCCCGGCAACAGAATGATCGTGCAGCTCGCGAACGATCCCGCGGAGCGCGCCGCGATCGTCGCGTACCTGATCGACGGCTCGCGCTCGTCGCGCTGAATTTCTCGTCCGGGCTTCGCCAACTCCCCTGCGTACGCGCCTGCATCCAGACGCCCGCCCTGTACGTAGAGCGTCTAATGACTAACGTGCACCCCCAGACGGTCGCCGCTCACGCGCGACCGCTGCAGTCGCAGCATGCCGCGCAGGCGGAACACATCGAGATGTTGCTGGGCCGATGTGCGCGGCATCGGGACGAACGGGCTCTGCAAGAGCTGTATCAGCTCGTTTCGAGCCAGTTGCTGGGCATCCTCATGCGGATCCTGCGGCGGCGCGCCGTCGCGGAAGAAGCATTGCAGGATGTCATGGTGAAAATCTGGGAGCGCGCCGACCAGTACGACGCGTATCGCGGCCGGGCGATGGCCTGGATCACTACGATCGCCCGTTATCGCGCGATCGACCTGTTGCGCCGCCAACAGGCGACGGCGACCGCGCTGGAAGACACCCCTGCCGATGCGCTCGTCGATAGCAACGCGAACGACTTCGTCGATGCCACGACCTCGAATCGCCTGCAGAAGGCGCTTAAGGATTGCTTCGTCCGGCTCAGCGCCGAGCAGCGCCGCTGTCTCGAGCTCGCCTTCGTCGACGGCTATTCCCACGAACAGATTGCCGGCGAGATCGCCAGCCCTCTGGGCACGGTGAAGAGTTGGATCCGCCGCGGATTGGCAAACCTCAAACGGTGCCTGGACTCATGAACTACCAGCGCCCACGACTGCTCGAAGAGCTGACTGCGCAGTACGTGCTCGGAACATTGCGCGGACCGGCACGCCGCCGCTTCGAACGCTTCTGCCATCGCAATCCGGGCGCGATGCAAGCCGTGCGCCGCTGGGAAGATCACCTCGTTGATCTGCTCATCGGAGTCGCGCCGGTCGTGCCGTCGAAGCTCGTGTGGGAGCGCGTCAAGCGCCGCATCCGAGGCGATGACTCGCAGCGGCCGAAGAGGCCATTCGCGACACTCAACGACTGGCGGTACTCCATCGCGGCAGGCTTCGCTGCACTCGCCATCGCATTCGCAATGTGGACCGGCGTCGGCCCCGGGAGCTCGCATCTGGTTGCGACGGTTTCGGATCAGCAGGCGCAACTGTGGCGTATCGAAGCTCCGCGCGATCGCGACGAGCTGCGAGTCAGCGCAGCCAATGATCTCGCGCTCGATCCGACACGTGCGTACGAGCTTTGGGCCCTGCCGGGCGATGGCGCCGCGCCCGTGTCGCTCGGACTGATGCCGAAGAGCGGCCGCGACACGCTGCAACTGAGCGACGCACAGCGCCTCGCGTTGTCGCGCTCGCGTCAGGTCGCCGTCAGCCTCGAGCCGCCGGGCGGATCGCCGACGGGCGCGCCGACCGGTCCGGTACTGTTCGTAGCCGACGTCGTTGCTGCCGGGTAAGCGCATGCACACGCATGTGATGATGCGAATCGATAGATCGCGAAGCTGGTCGGCACGAGACGCCTCCACCTTGCGCAGGTCGATCGCCTTGAACACATGGCTCATGCCGCCTTCGCCGATGAGCTTCACCAGCTGGAAGCGGCCTGCCAGCACGGAATCTGAGAATTCGCTCACACTCCGCTGGCCGCGAGCGGCGCCTGGTCAGGGATGTCGTGTTCGGTCGGTTGCCGACCCGCGTTTCAGCAACCCCGTGGCGAAAACCAGATGACCGCCTCATTGTCTCTACCGTACGCCGGAACCCACCCTGAATCAGTGACGGTCGGCTCGCCGCCGCCCTCGCACTCACTGTGGCTCATGACGTCGACAAGGAACCAGAGGTCTCCGTTCTGGCGAGAGGTTCGGCGAACGTGCACGGGCTGGAACACCGCCCCACGGGGCGATTTCGCTGGCCGGCCCACTGAACCCGGAGATGCCGCCACATGCCCATTCCACGCTTCAGTCAAGTAATCCTGACCGCGACCGAGGAGCTGCTCGAATTCGTGAAATTCGTTCTGCGCAGATGCTTCAAGCCAGGCCGAGCCGGTAGCTAGACGCACTCGAAACCACTGCCCACGACGCTCCAGCACAATCGCGCCCGGTTCCTCATAGCCGTACTCCATTGTTGGGAGGGCCTGGATGCCTGCAGGCGCCCCTGCCCGTCGTACACCCACCTCCAGTCCCTCACAGCCGCCGACGTCGTGGTGTGTCCAAGGCTTTACGACGAACACCGTCCCAACGACTGGTCCTTGTGGCGCTTCGCGCAGCTGTACCGGTCGAGGGATGAAGTGGTCGCACGCACCTCCTCCAAACACCTCTGGCAGTGCCAGCAACCCAATGATGCGCTCCTGGGCAAAGGCAGGCGGAAGCCACAATGCGCTCCCAAGCAGTAGAGCGATGATCGATACCTTCTGTCTCATAGGGATTTGAGTCGGCTTGACGTGGGCTCTTGCTGCGGGCTGGCTGCACCAGCCGGCCACGGTCTGTCAGATGAGCGAGAAACCGCGATTCCGCGCCGGTCAGCACCGTGACAAACGCTGGCTCCATGGCCGCTCTCATAATATACGTGTGGAAGATGTACCCGTAAGCTCGGCGCGCGCCGAGCCACGGTCAATAGATCGTCTGTCACACAGCCTGTGACCAATTGCACATTGGGGCCGCGAACCAGCGCTGCTCAAATTGGCTGTCCATCAACACGGGAGAAGAAAATGAAGAGGCTCGTTCGTTCGTGCTTTGTCGCCGCCACCCTGTTTTCGTCGATCGCGCTGGCAGTGCCGATCGACGTAGCGAAACCTGTGACGCCGGCCCGACGAGCACACCGTTGACGATTCCGTATATTTTCAGCTGGACGATCTGGTCAACGCCGGCCCGACAAACAGGTCGCTAACTTCGCTCTCACCGTCTTCAACGACCCGCCGCGCATGACCGACACGACTTTTCGCGACGCCACTCACGCCGACATTCCGGCCCTGATTGAACTGGTCACCTCCGCCTATCGCGGCGAAGGGAGCAAGCAAGGATGGACCACCGAAGCCGACATGCTCGACGGCCAGCGTATCGACGCCGAAGCACTGCGCCAGGACATCGACCGTCCGCTGAGCCGAGTGCTGCTGGCCGAGCGAGATGGAAACCTGCTGGCCTGCGCGCACCTGGCGGAAAGGGATGGCGCGGGTTACTTCGGCATGTTCGCCGTTCGCCCTCAGTTGCAGGGCGCAGGAGTTGGCAAGCAGATGATTGCTGAGGCCGAGCGCATCGCACGCGAAGAATGGAAGTTGCCGGCCATGCGCATGACCGTCATCGATATCCGCGACGAACTGATCGCGTTCTATGAGCGCCGGGGCTATCGCCGAACCGGCCTGAAGAAGCCCTTCCCCTACGGCGACGAGCGCTTCGGAATCCCCAAGCGCGATGACCTGCGTTTCGAAATCCTGGAGAAAGCGCTGCACGCGCGCGGCGGCGTTTCGTGAGCTCACCGTGGACTTGTCTTCTCCTCGACCACGGCCGGCTGCATCGGCGCCAGCAATGCCATGACCCTGTTCTGCAGCCGATACGGCACACCCTGGCGCTCGAACGCGATGTAGAGGTCTTCCGCCAGCGCATTGAACTGCGCATTCGTGGTGTTGAGCTTCTTGTGCGCCTCGAACATGTTCCGCCCGCGATAGGTGCAGGGACCTCCCGTGATCTCGCAGAGCTGGTCGTACAGCAACTTCTTGAACCGGGCGAGATCGGTCTGCGCGAACGCGAAGTTGATGCGATCGTCCGCGAGCATCACCTCGACCAGCGACTCCACCGTGGCCGTGAGCCGGGTTTCGCCGCCGATCTGTTCGAACAGGGACTCTTCGGCACGTGCGCCACCGACGAGCACGAACGATCCGATGAGGCACGCGAGCGCGGGTAGTTTGCTGGAACGCATGATGCAGACTCCTCAGAAGCCGAATTGGACCGACAGGTACGAGCCGACCTGGTCATGGTTCACCCCCGTGGCCGGACCCAGGACGTTGCCCAAATTGACGTATGCCGCGACGATCGAGACGTGGCGGTTGGGCGCATAGGCCAGGAACAGATCCCACGCGGCGCCTTCATCGTCGACGGCCAACCGGCTCGACTTGCCGCGATATTCGCCGCCGATCACCAGCTTGCGCGTGAGCACGTAACCCAGCGTCGCTTCCGCATTCAATTCGCCATGAGCGTCCTGTGCGCCGCCGAAGCCCAGCAGGCCGAGCTGATTGGCCCTGCTGTACCTCGCGGTCACGTTCACCAGCAGACTCTGCGCGAGAAAAAGTTTGGTGGCGGCGGCGTATACGTCGACGCCCTCGTCGACGCGGGCGCCGAGCTGCGTGGGACTTGCCAGCGCCCCGCCGTTCTCGATGCCGCCGTGACGCTTGAACTCCGCGCCGAGCGAGATCTGCGGCATCCACGAGTCCTGCCCGTACACCGCGTCACCGGTGAGCCGCGCCTTGATGCCGAAGATGTCCTGCGAGAGTTTCAGCCCTTCGAGCGCGGTGCCGGTGACCCGCAGCTCGTGACGCGTGGCGGAAAACTCCAGCCTGTCGGCGATACCCGCGGCGATGCCCGCGGTCCGAAGGTCGAACTCGCGCAGGCGAACATCGGTGTAGTGGGTGTTCGCACCCCAGCTCTGGTTGGTGCCGTAACCAGTGATCAGAGCCCAGGGCACGAGGCCGCCGCCACCTGCTCCCTCGACATCGCTGAAGCCGGCGGTGAGCAACAACTTGCCGCCGTCGGCGCCGATGCGTTGCTGGGCATGCGCGGCGCAAGGCAGCAACAACAGCGCGCACAGCGCCACGTGAATCCTGCAGGACGTATGCATCAGTGACTCCGACCGGGTTCGGCCAGGTTCGAATAGCGGGGGGCCGCGGCCGGCGCGGACACGCTCGCGGTGGAAACGGTGGCCGCGGCGACCGGCGTCGCCTGCGCGAGAATCGAGGCCGCCGGAGCGGGCGGACGCGGCTGGCGCAGCGCCGCCATGCGCGCCAGGATCTCGCGCTCGTCTTCGGCGCCCTTCGACAGCGCCCTTTGGCAGGCCCGCAACGCTCCTTCGTCATTGCCCTTGCGGCATTGTTCGATCAGCGGCTGCCGCTGCGCGTGCGCCGCGGCAAGCTGCGTCGAGATGCGCCCATCACCTGGTGCGACCCGCAGCGCCTGTCGATACACGGCCTGTGCCTCACCGGGGCGTGCTGCATCCAGCAGCGCGTCGCCCTTGCCGACCAGGACCGGAACGTCATCGGGCTCGAGCTTCAGCGCCTCGTCGCAGGCCTCGATGTCGGCGAGCCGCGTGCAGCGCAGGCGATTGCGCGACAGCCTTGCCGCCAGCTCCGCCTGTTCCTTGCTCTCGAAGTAATCCTGCTCGCTCACCAGGCTGCGCGTGGTGCGCAATTTGGCCGTGAGCTCCGCGTTGCGCGGGTGGATAGCCTTGCCATCTTCGAGCGTGTGCACCGCCTCGTGGAAGCAATTGGCTTCGACGAGCGCGTCCGCGAGTTCGAAACGGGCGGGCAGCGACGCGGGCGCCGCCGCCAGCGCGGAACGTGCGCTCGTCACGCGCGGCCCGCCCGCCTGGCAGAGCTCGCCGTCGGCGCGCGCGAATCCAGCGGCCGACAGCAGCACGACGAACGCCATTGCGCCGGCGCGCCTCACTACTGGTACCCCTCGATATTGCCACCCCGCC
>JAEZCR010000169.1 GCA_023433465.1 Pseudomonadota bacterium
GCCCCTCGTGATCCTCGCCTTCGGACCGGCCGTGCTCGCCATCGCGTTCCTCATCTACTGGGTGGTGCGCGACGTGGCGTTGTTCCTCGGCTTCGTCGCGGGCCTCGCGGCTTTCGTCCTCGTCGTGGCGACGGCGGGCTGGCTACTGGTAAAACTAACTACCCGGCTACGCGGGGGCGTGGGGGTCTCGTGGCGTTATGGCATCGCGAACCTGGGACGCCGGCGAGCTGAAAGCGTCGTGCAGCTCACGGCGTTCGCGCACGGCATCATGATGCTGCTGCTGCTCGCGGTGGTCCGCAACGATCTGCTGGACGACTGGCGCCGCAGCCTGCCGGCGGACACGCCGAACTTCTTCTTCATCAACATCCCGCCGGACGAGCGCGATCAGTTCGCGCAGTTCCTCAACGATCGCGGTGCGCAGCGCGCGCAGGTGATGCCGATGGTCCGTGCGCGCATGACTCACATCAACGGCAAACCCATCGACGACATCCAGTTCGCGACCCCGCGCGGCAAGGAATTCGCGACGCGCGACCAGAACATCACCTGGACCGAGAACCTGCGCCGTGACAACGAAGTCACCGCGGGCCGCTGGTTCACCGCGGAAGACTCGGGCAAACCACTCGTGTCGGTATCCACCGAATACATGGAAGAGCTCAAGCTCAACCTCGGCGACGAGATCGCATTCGACATCGCGGGCGAGACACAGAGCGCGAAGATCTCGAGCGTGCGCAAGGTGAAGTGGGACAGCTTCCAGCCGAACTTCTTCCTGATGTTCGCTCCGGGCCTGCTCGAAGGCTCGCAGGGTACGTGGATGACGGCCGCCCACATGCCGGCGAAGGATCCGCGCACCATCGCGGAACTCGTGCGGCGCTTCCCGAGCGTGTCCGTATTCAACGTCGACGAACTACTCGCGCAGGTGCGCAGCGTGATCGACAAGGCGCTGGCCGCGGTGCAGAGCGTGTTCCTGTTCACGCTCATCGCCGGCCTCGTCGTGCTCATCGCCGCGGTGCAGGCGAGCCGTGAAGAGCGCCGCTACGAAAGCGCGATGCTGCGGACTCTCGGCGCAAGCCGCGGCACGGTGCTCAAGGGCTTGCTCGCGGAGTTCGCGACCCTGGGTGTGCTCGCGGGAATCCTCGCCTCGGCGGGCGCGTCGATCGCCGGCTACTTCGTCGCGAAGCGCATGCTGCAGATCGAATACGGCGGCGACCCGTGGGTGTGGATCTACGGCCTGGCGGGCGGTGGGCTCCTGGTCTGCTTCGCCGGATGGCTCGCCACGCGTTCCGTGGTGAACCAGCCGCCGGTGCTCACGTTGCGAGGCGCGGGGTGAAGGAGCGGGACACGCCGCGGCGCCGCCCGATGGTCGGGTGGTTCGATCCGCGTGTGTTGACGCACTCGGCCTACCTGGTCGCAATCTCCAACATCTTCGGACGCCACTCGGACACGCGCCTCATCGAGGCGCTCGCGAGCCAGCCGCAGAACGAATTCGACTATTCGCACGCGGTGGGTGACTTCTGGCTCGACTACGTCGCGGACATCGGCGACGGATTCAATCCCACCTACTCGATCGCCGACGCGATCGCCCAGCCCGAGCTCGAAGTGGCCGACGATGCCGGCGTTCGCGTGAAGACGCAGTCCGGCAAGGTGCTGATCTTCGGTGGCGACGAGGTCTATCCGTACCCGACACGCGCCGAATACGACACGCGCACGGAAACCCCGTACCGCCTGGCGTTCGCCGGCCGCGCGCGGCCCGACCTGTTCGCGATCCCGGGCAACCACGACTGGTACGACAGCCTGATCGCGTTTTCGCGCACGTTCTGCCGGCCCGAGCGCGGCTTCGCGTCGTGTCCCACCCGGCAGACGCGCAGCTACTTCGCGCTCAAATTGCCGGCCGACTGGTGGCTGTTCGCGTTCGACCTGCAGCTGGGCCAGGAGCTCGACGAGCCCCAGGTTCAGTACTTCAAGAAGGTCGTGGCGCTGCTCGACGCCAGGACGAAGATCATCGCCTGCGTGCCGGAGCCGCGGTGGATCCTTGAAGACGCCTATCCCGATCACGAGAGCTACGCCGAAGATTCCACGCGGCGCTTCCTCGAAAGTCAGGTCCTGAATCGCAAGGTGAGTGTGTATCTCACGGGCGATCTGCATTTCTACAAACGCCACGAGAACGCGGAGGGTATCCAGAAGATCACGTCCGGCGGCGGCGGCGCGTTCCTGCATCCGACCCACGCGCCGACGACACACGTGCTGCGGGACGGCTTCGTGCAGAAGGCCGTGTATCCGGACGAGGAAACCTCGCGCAGGCTTTCGTGGCGAGCGCTGCGCTTTCCCTTCCGCAATCCGAAGTTTCTGTGGCTGCCCGCGTTCCTCTACGCGATGTCCGCCTGGCTCGCCTCGGCCAGCCTCGAAGCCGCCGACATCGTGGATCTGTCCACCGCCTTGAGCCGCTCGATCAACGCGAGCGTTCGCGATCCGCTCAACGGCATGTGGCTCGTCGGGATCATCGCCTCGTTCATCTTCTTCACCGACACGCACGCGCGCTGGTGGCGCATTCTCGGCGGACTGGGGCATGCGCTCGCGCACCTGGCCGCGGCATTCCTGGTCGGCTGGTTGTCGCTGCTCGCGACCGTGAACCTGCTGCACATGAGTTTCGGCAGCGTGGCGCAGCTGCTGACGGCCGGCCTCATCACGTTCGTGCTGGGTGGCCTCGCCGGCGGGTTCATCATGGGGCTCTATCTACTCGTCTCGGTCCGCTTCCTGGGAAGGCATTCGAACGAGGCGTTCTCCGCGCTGCGCATCCAGGACTTCAAGCAGTGGCTGCGCCTGAAGATCAACCCGGACGGAACGTTGACGATCTACTCGATCGCGATCGATACCGTGCCGAGGCACTGGCGCAAGGCCGCGCGCAATGGCGAGACGACGCTGGAGGCGGACGATGCGCGCGCGGCGCAGCCGCGGATCATCGACAAGGTCGTTGTGAAGGAATGATCGGGCTCAGCGAGTCACCGCGAACTTGAACCAGCCCATCGGCAGGCTCTCGCGCCGCATGTTCAGACCTTCGATCGTCACCAGGTAGTCACCGGGACCGAACGCGCCGGCATTCACCGAGACGCGCAGGTGGCCGTTCGAATCCTTGGTCAGCCCGTCGATCTGGGCCACGCGGCCCTGGTCGACGCGATCGATCGAGACCTTGAACGTCGTGAACTTGGTGTACGTCATGTCCACCTTCATCTCGGCGAAGTCACCCGGGTTGATCGTGACGCGCGCCTGCGCAGGCGGGCCGTTGCGGCTCGGTTCCACGATGATCCGGCGCTTGGTGGTCGAAGGAGCGATCGGACGCTCCTGGTTTGCTTTCTTGAGCTGCGTGATCTGCGTGTCGCGATTGGAAAGCTGCACGGCCAGCACGGCGCAGGCGATCAACGCGGCGACGGCGAGACCCGCGGCGATGAAGCCGAAGATCGGCTTCTCCCAGATCTTCTTCTCCTTCTCGGCCCACGGCTCGGCGATGCCGGCGGTGTCGAGCAGGCGCAGGGCCGAGTTGACGCGCTCGGGCAGTCCGAGCTCTTCGACGAGCTCAGGGCGCGCGCGAATCAGCCTTTCGAAATCGGTTACGCCCTTGGGCGGCAGACGGCCGGCGAGATAACGCTCGACAATCTGGTTCTTGATGATGAACTCACGATCCATCGCGGGCGCGGCCGGGCTCGCGCCGGGCGCCTGGTTCACACCAGAGGAATCGATACGATTCGCAGCTTCCATCGTGGTCCAAGGTTGCGCACATTCGGGGTCGATCTGTCCTGCTCAGCGCCAACGAAACGCACACGGCGCAGGAATGCCAGCCGCCATTCGGGCTTGCATCTGCCGTTGGTACTGCAGGATCGCACCCGGATATGCTGCGATTCTTATGTCCAGATGCCGCTGCACCGGTTCACATTCCATTCATTGGCTTCCGGTCATCATGCGACGCAGTTCGCACTTTGCTCAGCGCCGGGCCGGCAGACCGTACCGCACCGCGGCGACGTTTCAAATCCAGTCCGAATCTCGAGGTTTCCGCATACATGAAGTCCCCCAAAAATCCGCTCGCGAAGGCCGTTGCGGCCGCCTGTCTCGGTGTCACCGCGCATGCACTGGCGGCGGATTCGCAAACGGCGATCACCATCTACAGCGCCGCGCAGCCGGGCGGCATCTCGGCGGAGCTTTATCGGCCGATGCCGGGCCAGGGCGTGCCGAACGCGATGTCGGTGCCGGGTTACGCGCTGGTGCGCGACGAGCGGGAGGTGAAGCTCAAGCAGGGGCGTTCGCAGCTTTCCTTCACCGAGGTCGCCGCGTTGATCGATCCGACGACGGTGACGTTCACATCGCTCACCGATCCGGCGACGCGCGTGCTCGAGCAGAACTTCCAGTTCGATCTCGTGAGCACTCAGAAGCTGCTGCTCAAGTTCATCGACAAGCCGATCACGGTCGACAAAACCGTCGGCAACAGCGTGACGCAGGTGAGTGGCACGTTGCTCTCGGCCAGCGACGGCATCGTGCTGCGCGGGAACGACGGGTCCATCTACACGCTGCCGGCCTACTCGAGCGTGCGCTTCCCCGAACTACCGGGCGGCTTCAACACCAAGCCCACGCTGGTGTGGGACGTGGCGTCGCCGGCCGGTGGCACGCACAAGGCGCGGGTCACGTACCAGACCGGTGGCATCACCTGGTGGGCGGACTACAACCTCGTGTTCGATGAAGGCGCGGATGCGAACAGCGGCCTGCTCGATATCTCCGCGTGGGTGAGCATCATCAACATGTCGGGCGCGGCGTTCGAGAACGCGAAGCTCAAGCTCGTCGCGGGCGACGTGCATCGGGTGCAGCCTGAACCCGATTACAAGGTGCGACGCGAGGTGCTCATGCGGGCCGCGGCAGCGCCCGAGGCCGATACCGGCTTCACGGAGAAGGATTTCTTCGAGTTCCACCTGTACACGCTCGGCCGCCCGACGACGCTGCCCAACAACTCGACCAAGCAGATCGAGCTGTTCGACCAGGCGAAGAAGATTCCGGCGAAGAAGATCCTGATGTACGACGGCGCGCCGCCGGTCTATGTCTACGGCGATCCGTACGTCAACCGCGACGCGGGTTCGCCGATGAACAAGAAGGTCGACGTGTTTCTCGAGTTCAAGAACGACAAGCAGCACGGCCTGGGCATGCCGCTGCCGGCGGGCCGCATGCGCGTCTCGAAGCTCGACGACGCCGACGGCAGTCTCGAGTTCATCGGCGAAGACAAGATCGATCACACGCCGAAGGACGAAAACGTGCGCGTTAAGCTCGGCTCGGCGTTCGACGTGGTCGGCGAACGGCGGCAGGTCAGCTTCTCGGTCGACACGAATGCCAAGTGGATGGAGGAAGAAGTCGAAGTGAAGCTGCGCAACCACAAGTCGCAGCCCGTCGATATCGTGGTGAAGGAGACCCTCTACCGCTGGAACAATTGGAAGATCACGACCAAGACGCACAACTTCACCCAGGAAGATGCGCGCACCATCACCTTCCCCGTGAAGGTCGCGAAAGACGGCGAGACCGTCCTCCGCTACCGCGTCCGCTACACCTGGTGATGTAAGAGGGTGCCTGGCACGGAAAAGCCGGGAGAAGC
>JAEZCR010000215.1 GCA_023433465.1 Pseudomonadota bacterium
CGCAGGTGAACGCCGCGGGTTCGTGACGCTTCAGCCACGCGGAGCTGTACACGAGCAGCGCGAAACTCGCCGCGTGCGATTCCGGGAAACCGTATTCGCCGAAGCCCTGGATCTGGCTGAAGATCGAGCGCGCGAACTCCTCGCCGTAGCCGCGTTCGCGCATGCCCTCGATGAGCCGCCGTTCGAAGTGGCCGAGTCCGCCGCGGCGTTTCCAGGCCGCCATGCTGCGGCGGAGCTGATCGGCTTCGCCGGGCGTGAACCCGGCCGCGACGATCGCGAGCTGCATGACCTGCTCCTGGAAGATCGGCACGCCCAGCGTGCGCGACAACACCCCCTTCACCGCGTCGCTCGGATAGGTGACCGGGTCGAGGCCCTGCCGGCGGCGTAGATAGGGGTGCACCATGCCGCCCTGGATCGGACCCGGCCGCACGATCGCCACTTCGATGACGAGATCGTAGAACTCGCGCGGCCGCAACCGCGGCAGCATGGACATCTGCGCGCGCGACTCGACCTGGAACACGCCGATGGTGTCGGCGCGCGAGATCATCTCGTAAACGAGTGGGTCCTCCTTCGGGACGTCGGCGAGCGTGAAGGGCTTGCGGCGGAAATCGCTCACCAGCGCGAAGGCGCGGCGCAGCGCCGAGAGCATGCCGAGGCCGAGCACGTCCACCTTGAGCAGTCCCAGGTCGTCCAGGTCGTCCTTGTCCCATTCGATGACCGTGCGGTCTTCCATGGCGGCGTTCTCGATCGGGACGAGCTCCTCGAGCAGTCCCTGCGAGATCACGAAGCCACCCACGTGCTGGGAGAGATGCCGCGGGAATCCGAGCAGCTGGCCGGCGAGATCGAGCAGTAGTTTGAGCTGCGGGTTGTCGGGCTCGAACCCCGCCTCGCGCACGCGCTCGGCGTCGACCGAGTTGTCCCACCATTGCATTGCGCCCGCCAGACGCTCGGCCTGCACCGTGTCGAGCCCGATCGCCTTGGCCATGTCGCGCAGCGCGCTGCGCGGGCGGTAGCAGATGACCGTGGCGGTCAGTGCCGTGCGGTCGCGGCCGTACTTGCGATAGACGTACTGGATGACCTCCTCGCGCCGCTCGTGCTCGAAGTCGATGTCGATGTCGGGCGGCTCGTTGCGCTCGCGCGAGATGAAACGCTCCATGAGCAGCTCGCCGCGCGATGGATCGACCTCCGTGACGCCGAGCGAATAACACACCACGGAGTTGGCCGCCGAGCCGCGCCCCTGGCAGAGGATATTGAGCCGCCGGGCCTCGTTCACGATGTCGTGCACCGTGAGGAAATAGGATTCGTATTTCAGGTCGCCGATGAGCGCGAGCTCGTAGTCGATCTTGGCCCGCATGCTGTCGGGGATGCCGTCCGGCCAGCGTTTGCGGGCCCCGGCTTCGGTCAGCCTGCGCAGGTGTGAGGCGGGCGTCTCGCCCTCGGGCACGAGCTCGCGCGGATATTCGTAGCGCAGCTCGTCGAGCGAGAAGTTCGCGAGTCCGGCGATGCGTACCGTTTCGGCGAGCAGCTCCGGTGGATAGAGCTTCGCGAGCCGAGCGCGCTCGCGCAGGTGGCGCTCGCCGTTCGGATGCAACCGCGTGCCCGCCTCCGCGAGCGTGACGCCGTGGCGGACCGCGGTCAGCGCATCCTGCAGGCGGCGCCGCTCGCGCACGTGCATGTGTACGTCACCGGCCGCGACCAGCGGCAGGCCCGATGCGGCGCCGAGCTCGCGGCAATACGCGAGCCGCTCGCGATCGATGCCGTCACGCGTGAGCTCGACCGCGATCCAGGCGCGATCGGCGAAATGCGCGCGCAGCCACGCGTGCTGCGCGGCGGTCTCCCGCGGCGCGCGCTCGTGGGGCATCGACGGCAGCCACAGCGCGAGCGTCCCGTCGCCGACGGTTTCACCCGGCTTCGGCTTTGCCTCATCCGCGACGAATTCCTCGACGTCTGGCCGCGAGAGCGAGTAACTGCCCTTCGGCGCCTTGCGCCGGCCGCGCGTGATGAGCCGCGACAGGCGCCCGTAACCCGCGCGGTTGCGCGCGATCAGCACCAGTCGCAATCCGCACTCGAGTGTGAATTCCGCGCCGATGAGCAGCTTGAATCCGCCTATCTTCTTGGCGGCCGAATGCGCGCGCACCACGCCCGCGAGCGAGCATTCGTCGGTGATCGCAAGCGCGGTGTAGCCGAGCTCCTTCGCGCGCGCGACCAGTTCCTCCGCGTGCGAGGCACCGCGCAGGAACGAGAAGTTGCTGACGCAGTGAAGCTCGGCGTATTGCGGACATTCCTCGCTTACGGACGCCGCCGCTTCGGCGGCGTGAGGAGTGGCCGCAGGCCTGGAAATAATGTCCCCACTTCCATTCATCCGAAGATCCCGTGCAGGAACCACGCGCCGTCGTTCCGGCATTCGCCATGGATTTCGCGGTAGACCCACAGCCGCGCACCGCGCTTGTCGCGCGCCACGTAGTAATCGCGCCGCGCGTCGGCGCCGTCCCACCAGCCGCTTTCGATGCGTTCGGGACCCGCTTCGAACTCGAGCGCGCCGCGATGCAATGGGCGGCCGCGACGCGCATCGAGCGGCTGCGGCGCCTGCAAGAGCCACAGCGGCCGCCTGAAGGGGATAGATTTATTTATTGACGATGCGCGCCCTTTGATGAACAAACTATCGTCGATAAATAAATCTGTCCCCCTTTTCCGCCACGCGTTTTCGGGGCGGTGTTCGGGCACGTGGCGCAGGCCATAGACGGCGTCCATGCCGAGCCGCGCGCGCAGGTGTTCGACGAGCGCGGGCATCTCGCCCGCGCTCGCATGGCCGCGTTCGCCCGGCGACCACAACGGACGACTTGCATCGACGCGCGCGGTGAGCGCACCGCTGCGCAATTCGCAACGGCGCACCGGCTCGGGCAATGCGAGAGTAGTCAGACGCTCGCGCAGCAGGGAGCCCAGCCGCCCGGCACTCCCTTCGGGCGCGGCGAGCCGCAGCGCGCACACCGTCGGCGCGGCGCGGTAGTGATGGAAACGGCATTGCAGCGCGGTGATGCCGCGCTGGCGCGTGCGCAGGAATTCCTCGAGCCCGGCGAGCAGCGGCGCGAGCGCCTGCAGGATCCGTTCGTGATCCTCGATTTCATGATCGAGATCGAGCGCGCCACGATAACGTTCGCGGCGCGTGATGCGGCGTCGCGGATCGGCGCGCCGCCCGAGCAACCGGTCGAGATCGGCGAGCTGGGTCGCGCCGAAACGCCGGGCGAAACCCGCGCGCGGCAGGCGCATGAGCTCGCCGAGCGTGCGTACGCCCATCGCGGCCAGCCGTGCGTTTTCTTCTTCGGGCCAGCGCAGCACCTGCACCGGCAATGGCTTCAGCCGCGCGGGCAACTGGCGCGGATCGGTGATGAAACAC
>JAEZCR010000216.1 GCA_023433465.1 Pseudomonadota bacterium
CGGGCGCGGCGGGCCTGCGAGTCGGCGGCTGCCTTCGAATCGCCACGCACCTGGTAGCGCGCGACGAGCGTGTTGAGCGAGATCACCTGCTCGACGATCGCCTGGCTCGCGGCGGCGGCCTCCTCGACGAGCGCGGCGTTCTGCTGCGTGCCCTCGTCCATCTGCATCACGGCCTTGTTGACCTGCTCGATGCCGGAAGACTGTTCGCGCGATGCGGCGGCAATCTCCGCCACGATGTCGGTGACCTTCTTCACCGCATTGACGATCTCCTCGAGCGTCTTGCCAGATTCGTCCACGAGGCGGCTGCCTTCTTCCACCTTCGCGACGGAGTCCTGGATCAGCGCCTTGATTTCCTTCGCGGCGGTCGCCGATCGACCCGCGAGGTTTCTGACCTCGGTCGCCACCACCGCGAAGCCGCGGCCCTGCTCACCCGCGCGCGCCGCTTCGACGGCCGCGTTCAACGCGAGCAGGTTGGTCTGGAACGCGATCTCGTCGATCACGCCGATGATGTCGGCGATCTTCTTGCTCGCCGCGTTGATGCCGCCCATCGCGGACACCGCATTGCTCACCACCGCGCCGCCCTTCTCGGCCTGCTGACGCGCGGCCATCGCGAGCTGATTCGCCTGGCCGGCGTTGTCGGCGGTCTGCCTGACGGTCGAGGTCATCTGCTCCATCGACGAAGCGGTTTCCTCGAGGCTCGACGCCTGCTCCTCGGTGCGCTGCGACAGGTTCGTGTTGCCGCGCGAGATCTCCTCGGCGCCCATCTGCACCTGCGCCGCCATGGCCTTCACCTCGGACACGACACGCGCCATGTTGCCGACCAGCGAGTTCACGCCAGAGCCGATGGAGACATAGAGGCCCGTCTTGCCCTCGAGATCCATCGAGCGCGTGAGGTCACCGTCGTTGGCGCCCCGCACGAGCCGGTTGAGCTCGCTGACCACGTCGGAAACGCTCGTGACGAGGCCATTGAGCCCGGTCGCGAGGACTTCGAAGAACCCGGTCTTGCCCTCGAGCGAGATGCGCTGGTCGAGCTTGCCGTCCGCCACGGCGTGCACGAGGTTGCCGATCTCCTTCTCGGCCGCGACTTCCTGCGAACGGTCCTGCCACTCGACCACGGTGCCGATGCGCTTGCCGTCGCCGTCGACGATGGGATTGACGATCATGCGCAGCATGCGCGATCCGACCGCGAAGTCCGAGCTCGTGGTCTGGCGCAGCTCCGCGATCAGCTCGCGTTGGCGCGCGCCATTCTCGAAGAACACCTCGAGGTTCTCGCCCACGAGACGCGCCGAATCGAAGCGCGGCGATACCGCGCGGAAATCCGCCTGCGCGGCAGTCATGAGCTTCTGCGCCGCCGGATTCAGATAGATGACGTTGTGCTGGTCGTCGGCCACGACGACGTTGACCGAGGATGCATCGAGCGCCTGCTTGATCCGCTCGCTCGCCGTCGCGCGCGCGCGTTCGGCTTCGGCGGCCTTGCGGTCGCTGTCGACGCGCGCCGACAAGCCACTTTGCATCTGGCCGAGCGCATGCATGAGCTGGCCGAGCTCGTCGGGCGATTCCTCGCCGATGTGATTGTCGAACTTGCCCTCCGCGAGCCGCGCGAACACGTCGTTCGCCGCCGAGAGTTTCTGCGCGATGTAACGCGTCACGAGATTCTGGATGTAGAACGCCAGGATCACGAACAGCAGCACTACCACGACTTCCGCGATGAGCATGATCTCGCTGCGGGTCGCGCGCTTCGTCAGCCGTTCGGACAGTTCCGCGAGCAGCTCGATGCGCAGCGTCGAGAAATCCTTGGTGAGCTGCTCGACCTCGGACGACACTTCCTTCGCGGTCGACGAGGACAGCGATCCCACGTTCTGCGCGTCCATCGACGTCAGCGCCCGGTCGAGGCGCTCGTTGAGTGCGCGCGCCTTCGTGACGATGGGCGAGTCCGCGTTCTCGTCCGTGTTGTAGATGTTGAGCAGATTGTGGCTGGCGACGTCCAGGCGCTGCCGCGCGCCGGCCGCCTGCTTGGCAAGCTGCATGAACGTGCTGACATCCGTGTCGCCCTCGACGATGAGGTCCATCGCACGGCGCGAGCTCGCGAGCGCTTCGACCCCCTTCGGAATCTCGAACAGGCCCGCCTGCACCAGCGCGAAGGTCTCCGGCACCGGGTCGAGGTTCAGACCCGACGCCTCGGAAATGGCGCGGACACGATCGTGTGTATCCACGATCAGTTCCGGGATGGACTTGACCCGCGTGACCTCGTCGACATCGGCCGCCGTGACCGCGGCGACACGCGCGCGCAGATCAGCCCAGCCGGAGGTCGTGGCGAGCTTGCGATTGCCCTCTCTCACGAGTGCATCGATTCGCGCGGCCGCCTGTTTGATCGCGGCTTCGTGCTCCTGCATTTCCACACGTTCCTCGTCGGCGCCGAACGCCACGGCCATCGTGTGCTCGCGGTACTCGGACAGGTTCGCCGCGATGGCGACCATCTCGGAGGCCCAGTCGAGACCCTCGTCTTCGGCGATCGCGAAATTCATCGCCTTCACTTCGGCGCGAATCGCGAGGAAGGAGAGCCCGCCGATCGGGATCAGCATGGCGATCGCGATCAGCAGGAACTTGCCTCGCAGGGATAATTGGGTGATGTACTTTTTCATAAATGACTCGTTGAGAATCAATGTTTGGATTGCATGGTCGTCAGAACTCGGTCCATTCCGAATCGCTGCTCGCCGCCTTGCTGAAGGCAGCGGAAGCGGGATTCGCGAGTGGCGAATTCGCCCACGGACGATTCCTCGAGCGGCGCTCGACGCGTACCGGCGGCGCCTGCGTCGCGGGCTCCCGGTCGACGCGATAGGCCGAAACCAGCGCGTTCAGCGCCTGTGACTGTTCGAAGATGGCCTGGCTGGCGGCGGCGGCCTGCTCGACGAGCGCGGCGTTCTGCTGCGTGCCCTCGTCCATCTGCATCACGGCCTTGTTGACCTGCTCGATTCCGGAGGACTGTTCGCGGCTCGCCGCGGCGATCTCGGCCACGATGTCCGTCACCTTCTTCACGGCGTTGACGATCTCTTCGAGTGTCTTGCCCGATTCGTCGACGAGGCGACTGCCTTCGTCCACCTTCGCGACGGAGTCCTGGATCAGCGCCTTGATTTCCTTTGCCGCCGTGGCCGAGCGGCCAGCGAGGTTTCTGACTTCCGTCGCGACGACTGCGAAGCCGCGACCTTGCTCACCGGCGCGCGCCGCTTCCACGGCCGCGTTCAACGCAAGCAGGTTCGTCTGGAACGCGATCTCGTCGATCACGCCGATGATGTCGGCGATCTTCTTGCTCGCCGTGTTGATGCCGCCCATCGCGGCCACCGCATTGCTGACCACCGCGCCGCCCTTCTCGGCCTGCTGACGCGCGGCCATCGCGAGATGGTTCGCCTGCGCGGCGTTGTCCGCGGTCTGTTTGACCGTCGAAGTCATCTCTTCCATCGAGGAGGCCGTCTCTTCCAGGCTCGACGCCTGCTCCTCGGTGCGCTGCGACAGGTTCGTGTTGCCGCGCGAAATCTCCTCCGCCCCGGCCTGCATCTGGCCGCTCGCCACCTTGACGCGATTGACGAGGTCGCTCGTCGCTTCGAGCAGCGAGTTCACGCCACGGCACAACGTCTCGAGATCGCCGGACTTGCCTTCGAGCGGAATGCGATGTGTGAGATCGCCGTCGATCGCGAACCTGACGGCGGTCTGCGTCTCAGCGACAGCGGCCTGCAGCTCGCGCTGCGCACGCATGGTCGCCGTCACCTCGGTCGCGTATTCCACGACCTTGATGGGCTTGCCGTTGGCATCGGGAATGGGATTGTAGGAAGCCTGCAGCCACACCTCGCGACCGCCCTTGGCGATACGCCGGTAGCTGCCCATCACGGCCTCGCCGCGATGAAGCCGCGCCCAGTACTCGCGATATTCCTCCGTGACCGCGAAACTCGGCTCCACGAACATGCTGTGGTGTTTGCCGAGCACTTCGGAGGGCGTGTAACCCATTACGCGCGAGAAGTTGTCGTTCACCTTGCGCACGGTGCCGTCCATGTCGAACTCGACGACCGACTGCGTGTGGCCGATCGCCTCCAGCTGTCCCTGGTAGTCCGCGTTGCGCTGCATCTGCGCGGTGACATCGGAGCCGTACATGACGACCTTGAACGGCTTGCCATCGGGACCGGCGATCGGGTTGTACGTAGCCTGCACCCACATCGACCGACCGTCCTTCGCGACGCGCCGATAGTTGTTGATTTCCACCTCGCCGCGATTGAGCTTGGCCCAGAACGCCCGATACTCGGCGCTCTGCGCGAACGCCGGATCGACCAATACACGGTGATGTTTGCCGACGATCTCGTCGGCCTGGTAGCCGACTCCGCGCACGAAGTTCCCATTGACCTTGCGCACGATGCCGTCCATGTCGAGTTCGATGACGGCCTGCGAACGGCTCATCGCGGCGATCTGCGCGCGCGAATCCGCGTCCGCCGCGTCGCGCGTGCGCAGCGCGCCCTGCATGTCCGCGAGCGCGCTCATGAGCTGGCTCGCCTCGTCGTTTCCATGCGCTTCGATGACATTGTCGAGCTTGCCCTGCCGGATGGCGTCCGCGATGCCCACCGCATTACGCAGCGGCTTCACGATGCTGCGCGTCAGCACGATCGCGAAGGCGATTCCGAACGCGAGCGCCACGAGGCACGCGATCCAGATGCTGCGCTGGGCGCTCAGGTAACTCGCATGACTTTCCGCGGCCGCCGCGACGAATCCTTCCTGCTGCTGCGTGCGCAGCTTGCGGAACGGCGCGACATACGCCTCGAGCAGCGGCACGAGCTCGTTGCTGAACCGCTGCATCGCCTGGTCGCGCGTCTTGGGGTCATCGACGAGATTCATGATCTCGGCCCGTCTGGCCAGGTACTGCTCGCGGCCAACTGCGGCCTCGGCGAGCAAGGCCCTGCCCTGTTCGTCCGCGACCAGTTTCTCGAGCTGCTCGATACCTTCGCTGTTCGCGCGGCTGTTGTTGTCCATCTCGGTGCGCAGGCGCTGCACGATGGCATCGTTGCCGCTCGCGAGCAGCAGCACTTGCAGGGACTTGGCGAGGTTGTCGCGCGTCCGCGTCTCCATCTCCATCGCGATGCGCGCCTTTTCCCACTGCTGGGTCGACATGTGCGTGACCACGGAGTCGATGTGCGACAGGCGCGAGAAAACGAGCGCGCCGATGATCGACGACGCAATCAGCAGCAGCCCGAAGCCGATGGCGAGCCGCACGGAAACCTTGAGACCGGAAAACCTCATTTACTGAAAACTCCGCGGAGACTTCGAGAACGGGAACGAATTCATGCGGCCGCCTGCGCGCCCGCATGGCCGACGCCGCGGCCGGCGAGCTGGGCGAGGAAGTGCGTGATCACGCCGGGCACGTCGAGGATGAGCGCGACGCGGCCGTCACCCAGCATGGTCGCGCCGGCGAGCCCGGCGACGGGCCGGAAGTTCGACTCGAGGCTCTTGATGACGACCTGCTGCTGCGACATCAGCTCGTCGACGAAGAGTCCGACGCGTTTGCCGTCCGCCTCGACCACCATGAGCAGGCCGTCGAGCAGGTCCGTGTGATCGGGCTTTATGCCGAACAGCTCGTACAACCGCACGATGGGTAGATAGGAATCGCGCAGCCGGAACACCTCGGTCCGGTTGGCGATGGTGTTGAGCATCTCCTTGCGCACCTCGATGGTCTCGACGATCGAGACGATCGGCACGACGTATACCTCGCTGCCGACGCGCGCGAGCTGGCCGTCGAGGATCGCGAGCGTGAGCGGCAGGCGGATGCGCACCGTGCTGCCCTTGCCGGCAGCGGAGTGGATCTGCACGTGACCGCCGAGCTCGTTGATGTTGCGCTTGACGACGTCCATGCCGACGCCGCGGCCCGAGACGTCGCTGACCACGTCCGCGGTGGAGAAGCCGGGCGCGAAGATGAGATTGAAGACGCGTTCCTCGGACAGCTCCTCGTCGGGGCTGACTAGCCCGCGGTCGCGCGCCTTCGCAAGGATCTTGTCGCGCATGAGGCCGCCGCCGTCGTCGGTGACCTCCACCACGCCGTTGCCGCCCTTGTGATAGGCGTTGAGCTCGATCACGCCGTGCGCTGGTTTTCCCGCCGCGAGCCGCACGTCGGGCGCCTCGATTCCGTGGTCGATGGAGTTGCGGACCAGGTGCACGAGCGGATCGCCTATCTTCTCGAGCACGGTCTTGTCGAGCTCGGTCTGCTCGCCGTTCAGGCGCAGCTCGATCTTCTTGCCGAGACGCTGGCCGAGATCGCGCACCAGGCGCGGGAAGCGGTTGAACACGAAGCTGATGGGCAACATGCGCACGCGCATGACGCTTTCCTGGAGGTTGCGCATGTGCCGCTCGAGCTGCCCGAGCGCGCTGCGCAGTTCCTCGGCCTCGCGTCCTTCGAGCGGCGCCGCGAGCTGGCTGAGCACGGATTGCGTGATCACGAGTTCGCCGACCGAGTTCAGCAGCTCGTCTATCTTTTCGATGCTGACGCGGATGGAGCCGCCGTCGGCGCTCGCCCCCGCATTCGCCTGCGTGGGTTGCGAGCTGTGTTTCGCGCCGTCAGCCGCGCAGCCCTGCGTTTCCTCCGGCGGCGGCGCTGAAGTCATCGACACCGGCGCGGGCGCCGGCGCGGAACTCGCGGCCTCCACCGGGGGCCGCGGCTGTCCGAAAGGTTCGATCGTCAGGTCGCACTCGCCTTCCACCCAGTCGAACACCGCTCGAATCGCGGACTCCTCGACGGCGCCCGTCAACTCGATGTGCCAGGACAGGCGGCACTCTTCGGGATCCAGCTCGGCGAGCAGCGGCACCCACTTGGCGTCGACGCGCACCTCGCAGGGCGCCAGCCGACCGAGTTCGCGCAACAGGCGCACCGGGTCGTTGCCGTGACGCAGTAGTTTGGGACCGGGAACGAAGTGGATGCGCCAGCCGACGGGGCCGCCCTGCTCCGGCGCCTCGGGCGCGGGAGCGGCCGGCGCGGCGGCAACGTGGCCGGAGGAATCACCCTTGGTCGCGAGGATGCCTTCGATCTCAGCCTGCAGCGCGGAAACCCGCGCGCCATCGAGCGGTTGTCGGGTCTGTGTCGCGGCGAGCATCTCGCGCATCAGGTCGCCCGCGCGCAGCAACGTATCCACCATGGACGGGTTCGCCCGGCGATTGCCGCTGCGCAGCTCGTCGAGCAGCGTTTCGAGCTTGTGCGTGAAAGAAGCGATCGCGTTGAAGCCGAAGGTCGCGCTACCGCCCTTGATCGAATGCGCGACACGGAAAATCGTGTTGATCAGCTCGAGGTCGGATTCGCCGGCCGACAGCTTGAGCAGCGCGGCCTCCATGGAATCGAGCGCCTCGAAGCTCTCGGCGAAGAAGGTCTCGTGGAATTGTGAAAGGTCGAGCGACATTCTTCAGCCCGGGCACTCGAGCAACGCACCCACCCCGAGGATGCGCACGGCGTCTTCGAATACGGGCGAGCGCGACTTCCAGACGTATTGCACGTTGCGCTCGAGGCATTCGAGCGCGAACGCGAGCACGAGCTGCACGCCGGCGGTATCGGCGTGCTGAACGCCGCCGCCCTCGATCTCGCACGGACCCGGCCGCTCGAGCTGCTCGAGCAGGTGAGCCTTGAGCGCGTCGGCCTCCTTGATCGTGCAGGAGACGGGCAGCACGACGCGGCCGGTCGCAGGCCCTGCAAGGGGCAACGCGCCAGCCGGGATCGCCTCGCTCGACGATGGATCCATGGTCTTCGGGGTCTCCAGAACGGTCTTCTTCACCTTTTGTTTCGGCCGTTCGGGGCCCCGGGTTGAGGAGACCCGCTTCACACTGCGGGACTTAACTTTCTTCATGCGGCGTCTTCGCCGGCCGCCCCCACTCCTCCGTGCAGGCGTTGGAGTAAGCGGGCCTCCGTGTCGGGCACACCACTGGTGGCGACGATTTCGCTGACCGTGGCGCCCGCCCGAGCCAGGCGGCGTGCGGTTTCGTAACTGCGGCTCGCCGAGGGCTCGCGGCGACGCGGCGCCGGCGGCGCATCGACGGGTCGTTCGACGCGCGCCGGGATGGCCGCGACGAGCGTCGCGAGCGCACTGATCTTCTCGGTCAGCGCCTGCACGTCGGCCTGCGTGCGCTGCTGAGCCGCCGCCAGCTTCTCGAGCTCCTCGGCGGATTCGCGGCGCATGCGGCCCAGTGCCCATGCGAAGGCGCCAAACGCGCAAACGATGGCGAAGACGCGCAATGCGCCGATCAGGTAATCGATGTTTTCCACGAACTCACTCCCGCGTCGGATTTCCGGCGCCTGCAATTGGCCTTGCTGGGAGAGGAGCAGGTTCCGTGCCACTGGCCGCGGCTGCAGGGCTGCGCGGTGTGACCGGGTTCACGGGGGCGGTTTCGGGCTGGGACAGGTCGGCGGGTTGCGCCGGCTCGCCGGGCGCGGCCAGCGCTCCGTCGTCGGCAGGATTCGGAATTTCCTGCGAACTGCCGGGGGCGTCCGCGGGGGCGGGAGCGCCCTCGCCCGCGAGAATGACGATGACCACGCGGCGATTCGCATTACGTCCCGCGACCGTGTCGTTGCTTTCGCTCGGCCGGTATTCACCGAAGCCGAGCACCGAGAGGCGCGCGGGCGAGACCCCTGCGCGCGCGAAGTGATGCACGACACTCGCGGCGCGCGCCGAGGACAGCTCCCAGTTCGAAGGGAACGCCACGGTGTTGATGGGCTGATTGTCCGTATGCCCTTCGACGCGCACGGGATTCGGATATTTCGAAAGCGTGTCCGCGAGCGCGTCGAGCGCGGGTTTCGCCTTCGGCGACAGAGTCGCGACGCCGCTCGCGAACAGGATGTCCGTGCGCACTTCGACTTCGAGCCAGAACTCGTGGCGGCGCACCGCGACGAGATCCGCCTCGACGAGCACCTTCAGCGCCTGCTCGAGCTCGTCGGCGACGCGCTTGAGCTGCATCGCGATCGGATGATCCTTCGGAATCGGCTGTGAGCGACCCGTGCGTCCCGCGCCGGGATACGGCGCCGCACCCGCGCCCGCGTCGCCCGTCGTGTCGATGTGAATGGCCTCGAGCATTTCGCGCGGCTGACCTTCGATCATCGATTGCTTGACGATGGTCATCTGGATGTCGGCGCCGGAGCCGCGCGTCTTCATGCCCACCTGGATGGGCTCGAGCGTCTTCGGCGTGCCGCGGAACGCGGCCTGCAGCGAGTCCGACAACACGCGGAACTTGCCTTCGTTGACCGAGGAGATCGCGTACATCACCACGAAGAAGGCGAGCAGCAGCGTGATGAGGTCGCCATAGGGAATGGCCCAGGCCTCGTGGTTGGCGTGCTCTTCGTG
>JAEZCR010000200.1 GCA_023433465.1 Pseudomonadota bacterium
T
The DNA here is from genome assembly GCA_023433465.1 of Pseudomonadota bacterium. GTDB lineage: Bacteria > Pseudomonadota > Gammaproteobacteria > Steroidobacterales > Steroidobacteraceae > CADEED01. The sequence goes on from JAEZCR010000200.1 coordinate 2, forward strand.
GCCACCCGTTCGCCAATTGACCAGACTCTGTCCGAGAGACCCCTCACGGGGCGCCGAAGGCGCAAGTTTCCGCCCGGAAACGCTCAGGCAAAAGAACGGCAGGGTTTGACGGCGAGCTCTGGAGAGCGATGGCGCGGGTCGAACCCGGGCCATCCACCGAAGGGGTGCGGTTCGCGACGCATGCAGGCGCGGGCCCGATCTCTCAGGTCAAAAGGACAGAGGGGCGGGGGAGAGAAGGGGAAATCCCTCGTTTCTCCCCCGCCTTTTTTTATTGGTGCCTGCGCGGATCGCACCGGGAGACACTCTTGGGCAGACGCACACCTTTATATGACCTGCACGTCGCGCTCGGCGCGCGCATGGTCGACTTCGGCGGCTGGGACATGCCGGTCAACTACGGCTCGCAGATCGAGGAGCATCACGCGGTGCGGCGCGACGCGGGCGTCTTCGACGTCTCGCACATGTGCGTCATCGACGCACGCGGCGCACGGGTCCGCGAGTTCCTCTCGCGCCTGCTGGCGAACGACGTCGCCAAGCTCACTACCCCCGGCAAGGCGCTCTACAGCTGCATGCTCAACGAGCAGGGTGGGGTCATCGACGATCTCATCGTGTACTTCAATGACGAGTCCTGGTTCCGCATCGTCGTGAACGCCGGCACGCGCGACAAGGATCTCGCGTGGATGCGCAAGGTCGCCGCGCCTTACGGCGTCGAGCTCACCGAGCGCACCGATCTCGCGATGGTCGCGGTGCAGGGCCCGAACGCGCGCGCGAAGGCGGCCGAACTACTCGCGCCCGAACATCGCGCTCCGGCGCTCGCGCTCGAGGTGTTCTCCGGCAAGCAGCTGGGCGAGTGGTTCGTGGCCCGCACGGGTTACACGGGCGAGGACGGCTTCGAAATCATGCTGCCCGCCGGCGAAGCGCGCGACGTGTGGACCGGGCTCAACCGGCTCGGCGTGAAGTCCGCCGGCCTCGGCGCCCGCGACACGCTGCGGCTCGAAGCGGCGATGAATCTCTACGGCAACGACATGGACGAGAGCCAGAACCCGCTCGAGTCCGGGCTTTCCTGGACCGTGTCCTTCGAAGATCCCGGGCGCGACTTCATCGGTCGCAAGGCGCTCGAGGATCTCAAGACGAAGGGACCCGGACGCAAGCTCGTCGCGCTCGTGCTGGACGATCGCGGCGTGTTGCGCGGCCATCAAAAAGTATTCATCGACGGCCAGGCCGATTCCGGCGCGAACGTCGGTGAAATCACCAGCGGCACCTTCTCGCCGACGATGGAGAAGTCGATCGCGCTGGCGCGCGTGCCGCGCGAGGCCGGCACCACGGTGCAGGTCGACGTGCGCGGCAAACTACTCAAGGCCCGTGTCGTGAAGGCCCCGTTCGTGCGCCACGGCAAGGTATTGGTCAGCTAAACAGGTTTGGAGAACAACGATGAGCAGCAACATCCCCGCCGATCTCAAGTACACGAAGTCGCACGAGTGGGTGCGCACGCTCGCGGACGGCAACATCGAAGTCGGCATCACCGATCACGCGCAGGGCGCCCTCGGCGACCTCGTGTTCGTCGACGTGCCGGAGGCCGGCAAACAGGTCGGTGCAGGTGACAGCTTCGCGGTGGTCGAATCGGTCAAGGCGGCATCGGACGTGTACTCGCCGGTGGCCGGGTCCGTGGTCGAAGGCAACGCCGCGCTCGGCAGTCAGCCCGAGCTCGTCAACTCCGAGCCCTACGGCGCGGGCTGGATCATGCGCTTGAAGCCGGCCGGCGCGCCGAACGGCCTGTTGTCCGCCGAGGAATACGCGGCGCATCTCGCCGCGGAGGGTTGAGACATGCCATTCATTCCCCACACGCCCCGTGACATCGAGCAGATGCTCGGTGAAATCGGCGCGAAGTCGATAGACGATCTCTTCGACGAGATCCCGAAGGACCTGCGCGTCGAGTCGCTCGCGGGGATTCCCGAGGCGCTCAATGAAATGCAGATCGGCCGGCTGATGTCGGATCGCGCGGCGCAGGATGGCACGCCGCTCAACTTCATCGGCGCCGGCGCGTACGAGCACCACATTCCCTCGGCCGTGTGGGCGATCACGACGCGCGGCGAGTTCTACAGCGCCTATACGCCTTACCAGGCCGAAGCCTCGCAGGGCACGCTGCAGCTCATCTACGAATACCAGACGATGATTTCCTCGCTGACCGGCATGGAAGTCTCGAACGCCTCCCTCTACGACGGCGGCTCGGCCGTGGCCGAGGCCTCGTTGATGAGCGTGCGCGCGCATCGCAAGTCGAAGTCGCAGCGCATCCTCGTGCCGACCACCGTCAATCCCAGCTACCGCAAGGTGGCCGTGGCCACCGCCAGCGGGCAGGGCGTGAAGTTCGAGGAGATTCCGTGTCCCCGGGGCGTGATTCCCTTGGCGGAGCTCGCGAAGTACCAGGGCGAGGACATCACCGCGATCGTCATCCAGCAGCCGAACTTCTTCGGCCAGCTCGAAGAGGTCGACGCGATCACGGACTGGGCGCATGCGCACGGCATCATGGTCATCGCGTCGGTGAACCCGACGTCGCTCGGCATCCTCAAGCCGCCGGGCGAGTGGGGCACGAAGGGCGCGGACATCGCCTGCGGCGACTGCCAGCCGCTCGGCGTGCCGCTGTCGTCGGGCGGGCCGTATGCGGGCTTCCTCACGACGCGCATGGAATACG
>JAEZCR010000188.1 GCA_023433465.1 Pseudomonadota bacterium
AAAGTGCGCGGCAGTTTATCAGACGGCCCCACCACCGCTTGCGCATCGAATACGCCGAAGTCAGCCTGCTCGGTAATCGCACCGACAATCAGGATCGCGTTTCCGTCGCGGTCTCCGAACACTCCGCTCTTCTGGTCGTCATCGATGGCATGGGCGGTCATTCGGATGGCGCGCGCGCCGCGGAGACCGCGCTCAAGGTTCTCGTCGAAGCGTTCTGGCACACGCCGCAGCCCATCCTCGATCCGCTGGGTTTCCTGCATCTGTCGCTGGGCCGCGCCCACGAAGAAGTCGTGAAACTCGGCGCGAACGTGCCGCTGGAGCAGCGGCCACGAGCGACGTGCGCCATTTGCCTGGTGCAGGGCGGCAGCGCGTACTGGGCTCACATCGGCGATAGCCGCGTCTATCTCCTGCGCAAGGGCAAGGTCTTCAAGCGGACTCGCGATCACAGCCACGTCGAGTTCCTGCTGCGCGAAGGCGTGATCACGGCCGACCAGGCGCTCACGCATCCCATGCGCAATTTCGTCGAGTGTTGCGTGGGCGGCGAGGCGTTCCTGCCGGAAATGACGATCGGCCTGCGCGAACCGCTCGAACCCAACGACCTGTTGCTCGTGTGCTCGGATGGCTTGTGGGGCGGCATCGAAGACAACGAGATAGGCGCGTCCTTCCCGCCCGCGCGCGCGCCGCTGCGCGAAGAGTTGCAGCGTCTCGCGGAGAAGTCGGTTGCGAACGTCGGCGCGGGCAGCGACAACACCACCGCCGCCGCGGTGCGCTGGATAGGAAACGGCTGATGGCCGCACGACCCAGCGGCCGCGCGCCCGACGAATTGCGCGCGGTGCGTTTCACCCGTCATTTCACCCGACACGCGGAAGGCGCCGTACTGGTCGAGTTCGGCAACACGCGAGTGCTGTGCACGGCGAGCGTCGAGGACGGCGTGCCCGGATTCCTGCGCGGCAAGGGCCAGGGTTGGCTCACGGCCGAGTACGGAATGCTGCCGCGCGCCACGCACACGCGCACCGCGCGCGAAGCGGCCAAGGGAAAGCAGAGCGGACGCACGCAGGAGATCCAGCGGCTGATCGGCCGCAGCCTGCGCGCGGTGACGAATCTCGCGGCCCTCGGTGAGCGCACGATCACGATCGACTGCGACGTGCTGCAGGCGGACGGCGGAACGCGTACCGCGGCGATCACCGGGGCATACGTCGCGCTCGCGGATGCCTGCGATGTATTGCTCGCGCGCCGCCAGATCGCGACGTTGCCCCTGCACGGCCAGGTGGCGGCGGTATCGGTCGGAATCTGCGGCGGCGTGCCCGTGATCGATCTCGATTACGCCGAAGATTCCCAGGCCGAGACCGATATGAACGTCGTCATGAACAACGGCGGTGGCTTCATCGAGGTGCAGGGTACGGCCGAGGGCCACGCGTTTCGCCGGCACGAGCTCGATGCGCTGTTGAACCTCGCCGCGGAAGGCATCGCGAAGCTGTTCCAGCTCCAGGCCGAGGTGCGGGCGGCCGCCTGACGCGGTCGACGCAGACGATCGTGACGGACCAGCGCGTCGTGCTCGCCAGCGGCAATGCCGGCAAGCTGCGCGAGTTCTCCGAGTTGCTGGGCTCGACCGGCCTGATCCTCGTCCGCCAATCCGAGCTCGGCATCGAGCCGCCTCCCGAAACCGGTATGACGTTTCTCGACAACGCGCTGATCAAGGCGCGCAATGCCGCGCGAATCTCGGGTTTGCCCGCCATCGCCGACGATTCGGGCATCGAAGTCGACGCGCTCGGCGGCGGGCCAGGCGTGCACTCCGCGCGCTACGCCGGCGACAACGCGAGCGACGAGGTCAATCTCGCGAAACTTCTCGCGGAGCTCGAAGGCGTGCCGCGCCCGCGGCGCGGGGCGCGTTATCGCTGCATCATCGTTTACGTGAGACATGCGGACGATCCGCAGCCGCTGGTCGGCGAGGGAACCTGGGAGGGAGAAATCATCTCCGATCGGCGTGGCCGTGGTGGATTCGGTTATGACCCTTCGTTCGTCCCTGCGGGAGATTCGCGCACCGTGGCCGAAATGCCCGCGGCGGAGAAGAACGCCGTGAGCCACCGGGGTCAGGCCATGCGGGCTTTCCTGGAACAACTGCGGCTCTCGCAACCCGCGCGGACACCGCGATGAAAACGCCGCCGCTCTCGCTGTACGCGCATTTCCCGTGGTGCGTGCAGAAATGCCCGTATTGCGATTTCAACTCGCACAAGCTGCGTGACGAACTACCCGAGCAGCGGTATATCGAAGCGCTGACGCGGGATCTCGATGTACAGTCGCCGGACGTCGCGGGCCGGCCGCTCATCAGCATTTTTCTCGGCGGCGGCACCCCGAGCCTGTTCTCACCCGCCGCCATCGGACGCTTCCTCGATCACGCTCGCGCCACGCTCGGGTTTGCCGGTGACATCGAGATCACGATGGAAGCCAACCCCGGCACGATCGAGCGCGGGCGGTTCGCGGAATATCGCGCGGCCGGCGTCACGCGCGTTTCCCTCGGCGCGCAGAGCTTCGATGAGAAGCAGCTCAAAAAGCTGGGCCGCATCCATTCCGCCGATGAAACGCGGCGCGCGGCGGCCGAGCTGCACGCCGCGGGTCTCACGAATTTCAATCTCGATCTCATGTACGCATTGCCCGGACAATCCGCCGCGGATGCGGAAGCCGATATCCGCGAGGCGCTCGCGCTCTCGCCCGCGCACATTTCCCAGTACCACCTGACCATCGAGCCCGGTACGGTTTTCGCGGCCGCGCCGCCGGTTCAACCGGCAGACGAAGTGGTCGAGGCGATGCTCGATCGATCGCTGGGCGCGCTCGAGAGCGAAGGGTTCGCGCAATACGAAATCTCGGGATATGCACGCGCGACTTCGCGCTGTGCGCACAACCTGAATTACTGGCTCTTCGGCGACTATCTCGGCGTCGGCGCAGGGGCGCACGGCAAGATTTCCGATGCGGGGTCGCGGTCGATCTTCCGTACCCAACAAACACGCGAGCCTCGCCGCTATCTCGCCGCGGATCCGAGCGAGCGGGTCCGCAAACCCGTCGAGATCGCCGACCTGCCCTTCGAATTCGCGATGAACGGATTCAGATTGGTCGAGGGCTTTCCCGAAGCCCTTTTCGAGGAGCGGACCGGCCTGCCCATCGCTACCTTGGACAGTGCATTGGGCCCCGTCATCGAGAAAGGCCTGGTCGAGCGGGAGGGGGGTCAGTGGCGCGCGACGCCCAAAGGCCTTCGGTTTCTCAACGACATACTCGTCTCGCTGCTGCCCGCGCCCTGATCGGGAGCGGTTTTATGCACAGCTGTCCATCGGGGGGCGGCTAAACAAGGGTATTACGTCCTGTTTCAGTCCTGTTGCGGAAAATACATCACGTAACCATTTGAAATTTCATCGTTTAATGGAATGGTCATTATTTGACCAAGCTAACGGATTTGCGTATTTCGCAGCGATTTCGTCCCCGCGAGGCGCCGTAACTCACAGACTTATCCACACTTTCTGTGGATAACGCCGCGGTGCTTTCGACCCCTTGAGAAGCCCGAACCGTGCCGCTAGACTGCGCGCCCTTTTTCCTTCGGCCGGCGCCCCCAACATCGGGTGCCCGGTAAAGACCCAGGACAGAGCCATGAAAGCCGACACGCATCCGGAATACAAAGTCATCAACGTGACCTGCACGTGCGGAAACGCGTTCGAAACGCGCTCGACTCTGGGACACGACCTGCAGGTCGAAGTCTGTTCGAACTGCCATCCGTTCTACACGGGCAAGCAGAAGATCCTCGACACGGCGGGCCGTGTGGACAAGTTCCGCAAGAAGTACGCCGCCGCCGCGGGACGCTGACAGAACCGCATCGGCCTCCGATGTCACTCAAAAAGGCGCCTCCGGGCGCCTTTTTGCTTTATGCCCCGGGCACATCGGAACTTGTTCTCGCGGGGCCCTATCGTAGTTACATTACGCGCTCGGCCCCGCCTGCGGAGAGCTCAATACAATGAAGCGCCTGCAATTCATCGCCTGTTCCCTGGCCGCGGCCTGGTTGATTGCGGGTTGCGCCAGTAATCCCGCGACCGGTGGCAAGAACGTCGTCATGGGCACCATGGACGGCGAGAAGAAACAGGTCCAGCGGTATCACCAGGAAATCGTCAAAGGGCTGGGCCTGTATGACGACCAGGCGATGCAGGAGTACGTGAACATCGTGGGCCAGCGCGTCGCGCTCGCGAGCGACATGCCCGAAGAAGAATTCAAGTTCTTCGTCATCGACGATGAAAACATCAACGCGTTCACGACCGGCTGCTGCAATGTCTACGTGAATCGCGGCCTGCTCGTGAATCTCAATTCGGAAGCGGAGCTTGCCGGCGTCTTAGGCCACGAAGTCGGCCACGTGACCGCGCGCCACCCCGCACGTCGCCAGACCCGCGGCATGGCCGCATCGCTCGGTGCGATGGCGGCCGCGATCCTCACCGGTTCGAACGCGGTCGGTCAGCTCGCGAGCATCGGCGGCCAGGCGTGGATGATGGGTTACGGGCGCGAGAACGAAATGGAAGCCGATCGCCTGGGACTCAAATACATGGTCAAGGCCGGTTACGACCCGGCCTCACTGGCCGGTGTGTTCAACATGTTCCAGGCCGGTGAGAAATTCGAGCGCCAGCGCGCGGCGGCCGAAGGCCGCGAGCCGCGCCTCTATCACGGCGTGTTCTCGAGCCATCCCGCGCCGGACGATCGCGCGGTCCAGGCCGCGAAGGGCTCCGCGAACATCAAGGATGCACCATCCGAAGGCTGGCTCGAACGCCGCGAGGAGTATCTGAACAAGATCTCCGGCATCGCCTACGGATCGAGCAAGGCGCAGGGCATCGTGCGCGACAACCGCTTCTATCACGCGGAAATGGGCATCACGGTCGCATTCCCGCGCGGCTGGACGATCGAGAACCTGCGGGATCGGCTCCTCGCGTTCACGCCCAACAAAGATGCGGTGATGCAGATCCTGGTAGACCGCAGGCCTGAAAAACAGGCCGCGCGCGAATTCCTGCTCAGCAAGCTGAAGGGCCAGTCCGTGTTCAAGGGCGAACCCATCACGGTCGACGGCCAGGAGGGGTACACGTTGGTGGCGCGCAGTGGCTCGCCGATCGACAACGGCATCGGGCCTGTGCGCTGGGTGGCAATCTATCGCGGCGACAGCGTGTTCCTCTTCGCGGGCGCGAGCCGCTCGGCCATGAACGGCGTGCCCGAAGTCGACGGGCTCATCAAGTCCGTCGCGCATTCGCTGCGCGGATTGCGGCCCGCGGAATTTCCGCTGGCCGAGCCTTATCGCATCAAGATCGTGAAGGCCACCGCGCAGACGAAACTCAGCGACTACGCCGCGGAAATGCCCGAGGAAAAGTTCAAGAAGGAAACACTCGAGCTCATCAACGCGTTGTATCCGAACAAGAAGCCCAAAGACGGGCAATTGTTCAAGATCGTCGAGTGAGTCGAATGTAACGGGCGCGGCGCGGCCCGTTGCCTTGATTCCATTGCCGGACCATGTAAACCTCGTGCTCGCCCGGCGCGAGACCTGCGCCGCGCGCCTCCTCAGGATCCCTTTTGCATGTCCGACAAGAAACTGGAACTCATCGACCCCGCCACCGGCAAAAAAGCCCTCTTACCCGTGCGATCCGGCACGGTTGGTCCCTCGGTAGTCGACATCGCGCCGCTCGCCAAGGAATTCGGCGCTTTCACGTACGACCCCGGCTACGGCGCGACCGCCGCGGTCGAGAGCAAGATCACGTACATCGATGGCGACGCGGGCGTCCTCACGCATCGCGGCTATCCGATCGAGCAGCTCGCCGAGAAGAGTTCGTTCATCGAGGTCGCCTATCTATTGCTCAACGGCGAACTGCCGTCGAAGCCTCAGCTCGAGGATTTCGAGAAGAGCATCCGCAATCACACGATGATCAACGAGTCGCTGCTGCGTTTCTTCGGCGGCTTTCATCACAACGCGCACCCGATGGCGATGGTGTCCGCGGTGGTTGCATCGATGTCCGCGTTCTATCACGACTCGATGGACATCCATAACCCGCGGCACCGCGAGATCTTCGCGCACCGCATCGTCGCCAAGCTCCCGACCATCGCCGCCGCGGCCTACAAGCATTCGCTCGGCCAGCCGTTCATCTATCCGCGCAACGATCTCAACTACTGCGCGAACATGCTGCACATGTTCTTCGCGGTGCCCTGCGAGGATTACCAGGTGGATCCGGTGGCCGCGGAGGCGCTCGATCTGCTGTTCATCCTGCACGCCGATCACGAGCAGAACGCGAGCACCTCGACCGTGCGACTCGCGGGCTCGACCGGCGCGAATCCGTACGCGGCCATTTCGTCGGGCGTCTCGGCCCTGTGGGGCCCGGCGCATGGCGGCGCGAACGAAGCCGTGCTCGAGATGCTCGAGCAGATCGGCACCGCCGACCAGATTCCGAAGTACCTCGCGATGGCGAAGGACAAGTCGAGTCACTTCCGCCTCATGGGTTTCGGCCACCGCGTCTACAAGAACTTCGATCCGCGCGCGAAGATCATCCGCGACATGTGCCACAAGGTGCTGGCCAAACTCGGCAAGACGGACAATCCGTTGCTCGAACTGGCGCAGCGTCTCGAAGAGGTCGCGCTCAAGGACGAATACTTCGTCGCGCGCAAGCTGTACCCGAACGTCGATTTCTATTCGGGAATCATCTACTCGGCGCTCGGCATTCCGCGTTCGATGTTCACGGTGATGTTCGCGATCGCGCGCACCGTCGGGTGGGTCGCGCATTGGCAGGAGATGATTTCGGATCCGGCGATGCGCATCGGCCGGCCCCGCCAGCTGTACACCGGCCCGACGCAGCGCAATTATTCGTCCATAGAGTCGCGCGGCTAAAGCCGGCGGCCACCCGCTCACTGCGCGCGCAGCGTTTCCTCGTCATCGAGCAGGACTTCGAGCTCCTCCGCATCGATGCGGCGCATCGGCCTGCCGTCGATCGGACTGACCGGCGCCTGGCGAATACCGTCCACCGGAAAAACCGTCGCGTCGACCACGTGGTCGTCGTACTCGAAATGGACGCCGGGGTACGCCACGATGCGATCGGCGCCATACCGCACGCGTCGCTCGACCACCTCGTGATCGATGCCCAGGTCCATCAGCCGGAACGTGATCGATTCGGGTTGCTCCGCAAACAGGTGCAGCTGGATGTCGTTGTGTTCGGTGGCCGTACCGGTGAGCACCGAACCCACAAGTCGCGGTTCGAAATCCGAAAGCATGTGCATCGCGGCCAGCGCCGCGCTGCGCTGCGCGGCGATCGTCTGCGTGTGCTTGTCGCCGCCGAACAGGCGCTGGTATTCGGCCAACGCGTCTTCGATTTCAGTGTTCCGCGGCAACACCGCGCCGTCGACGACTCCGAAGCGCTCGGCCGCCTTGCGCTTGGCCGTCAGGAAGTCGCGTATTCCGTGCTCGGACATGATGCGCGCGGCCTCCTGCGCGAGTGCGCGGCGTAGATTTTCCGCTCTGGGAGGCAGCTTCTTCATGTCAGAAAATCGGATCGGCCCCGCCCTGTGTTGGATCCGGTGAAACCGTATCGACGGAGTGTAGCCCGGGCGCGCCGTCGCCGACGTAGCCTTCTTCGCTGGGAAGCATGTCCATCCGGAAATATTCGAACACCGGATCGAGGTCGGCGTCCCTTCGGCCGCCGGTGGAGGCATTCACCTTCATCTCGATGATCCCGTTGGGTCGCGCCAGTTTCCTTTCGGGAACACCGCGCAGCGCCTCGCGCATGTAATCCACCCAGATGGGCACTGCGGTCGGCGCGCCTTCTTCGCCTTCGCCGAGCGGGCGATTGTCGTCCGTGCCCACCCAGACGGTGGCCACGAGGCTGTCATTGAAACCATTGAACCAGGTGTCGACGGAGGAGTTCGACGTGCCGGTCTTGCCGCGCAAGTCCGAGCGGCCGAGCGCGAGCGCGCGACGTCCCGTGCCGCGCGTGATCACGTCCTTCATGATGTCGTTCATCAGGAAGGACACTTCCTCGGAGATGACTCGCGGCGCGGGCTCGGTGTGGCGTGCCGCCGCGGCCAGCGGGGTCGGCGGCAGGTTCGTCGCGCTCGCCGACTTCTTCGCGTGTTCTTCATCCGAGATCGTCGAAATCGGCTGGGCGCATTCCGCGCAGACGGTGTGTGGTTCGGCCGCGTAAACGATCTGGCCGCCCGGGCCTTCGATGCGATCGATGTAGAACGGCGTCACCTTGTAGCCGCCGTTGGCGAACACCGAGAAGCCGGTGGCCACCTCGAGCGGAGTGGCGCCGAAACTTCCGAGCGCCAGGGTGAGGTTGCGGGAATTCTTGAACTGATCCTCGGTGAAGCCGAAGTTCTGCGCGTAGTCGACCACGGTGCTCACGCCCAGGGACTGCAGCAGCCGGATCGAAACCAGATTGCGCGACATCACCAGCGCATCGCGCAGCCGCATCGGGCCGCGGAATCCGCCGCCGGCATTCTTCGGACGCCACACCTCTTCGAGATTCGGATCGTCCATGATGACCGGCGCGTCGAGGATCATCGAAGCCGGTGTGTAGTTCCCGGCCATCGCGGCGGCATACATGAACGGCTTGAAGCCCGAGCCGGGCTGGCGCCTCGCCATCGTGACGCGATTGAACTTGCCGAGCCCCTTGTCGAAGTAATCGAAGCCGCCGACCAGTGACATGATCGCGCCGTTGTTGGGATCGAGGGCGACGAGGGCGCCTTCGGCTTCCGGAATCTGCGCGAGCTCCGCAGGCGCGTCCGCTTTTTCGCGCACCACGTAGACCACGTCACCAGGCGACACGATTTCCGCGGCGGTCTTCGGCTCCGGCCCGAGCTGCACTTCGCTCACCCGGCGCCGCGCCCACGACATCGACGGCCAATCCATATCGGCCATGCCCTGGCTCTTCACGTACACGCGCGCCTGCTTCTCCTCAACCGAGGTGACTATCGCCGGCGTGAGAATGCCGACGAAGCCGTATTCGTCGAGCAGCGTTTCGAGCGCTTCCGCGGTTTCCTTGCCTGTGAGCTCGACCTTCGACGTCGCGCCGCGCCAGCCGTGGCGCCGGTCGTAGTTGACGAGGCCGATGCGCACCGCGCGGTTGGCGGCCTTCTGCAGCCGACCATCGATGGTGGTGTACACCTTGTAGCCGGCGCTCTGCGCGGCTTCGCCGAAGCGCCGGATGACCTCGAGCCGCACCATCTCGGCGACGTACGGCGCCTCAACGTCGGCGAGCGCCCGGTGCGCCTTCGCTCTAACTACCTCGAGAGAAGCGGCCTGCGCCTGGGCCTCGTCGATGAAGCCGAGTTCGCGCATGCGGCGCAGCACGTAGCCGCGCCGCTCCGCGGCACCGGTCGGGTTGCTGATCGGGTTGTAGCGCGACGGCCATTGCGGCACGCGCGCGAGCGTCGCTGCCTCTCCGACCGTGAGCTCGTCGAGTTGCTTGCCGTAGTAGGTTTCCGCGGCGGCGGCGACGCCATAGGCGCGCTGCCCGAAGAAGATGACGTTCAGATACAGCGCGAGGATTTCCTCCTTGCTGAACTCGCGCTCGAGTCGATACGTGACGAATGCTTCCTGCAGCTTGCGCCGGATCGTTTGATCCTGCGTGAAGAACGCGCTGCGCGCAGCCTGCATGGTGATCGTGCTGCCACCCTGCGTGTTTCCCGACGTGACGTTGACGAACAGGCTGCGCAGGATTCCCTGCCAGTCGAAGCCGTGGTGTTCGAAGAACCGATCGTCCTCGGCCGCGATGAACGCGTTTTTCACCAAGTCCGGGATCTGCTCGTATCGCACCGGGATGCGTCGTTGCTCGCCGATCTGCGCGATCAACTCTCCGTTGCGCGTGTAGACGCGCAGCGGCACCGAAAGCTCGTTGTTCTTCATCGCCGCGACGGTCGGCAGCGTCGGTTCCAGGTACACGTAGCTGCTGATGAACGCATAGGCGATCGCAAGTGTGACGGCCGTCACACCCATCAGGATCTTCACGCTCAATCGAAAGTAGTTTGGCTTCACAGAATCCGGTTCTCATCCATTGCGCAGGCAAGCGGTGCTGGCATAGTAACCGCCGACGATATGCATACTCACCGAAAGGTGGGGACGCAAAGCTTCCGGTCTAAGGGCCTGCATTGGCCTACGACAGCGGGGTTGCCGGCTCGA
>JAEZCR010000205.1 GCA_023433465.1 Pseudomonadota bacterium
TTTGCACCGTGCATGCCCATAGCGTCGATGCATTGTTCGAAGCCGCGGCCCGTCGCGGCATGCGCACGATCGCGGGCAAGTGCCTCATGGATCGCAATTGTCCGCCCGCGCTCAGCGATACCGCGCAGCGCGGGTATGACGAGTCGAAAGCCCTGATCGATCGCTGGCATGGGAAGGGCCGCGCGTTGTATGCGATCACGCCGCGATTCGCGCCCTCTTCCACGCCCGAACAGATGGAGATGGCCGGTGCGTTGTGGAAGGAGCGGCCCGGTACGTATCTGCAGTCGCACGTGTCCGAGAACCGCGCAGAGGTCGAGTTCGCGCGCAAGGTTTATCCGGAGCGGTCGGGCTATCTCGACATCTACGATCACTACGGGCAACTCGGGCCGCGCGCGATCTTCGGGCACGGCATCTACCTCGATGAGAACGAGCTCGCGCGGATGCACGAAAGCGGCACGGCCATCGCGCACTGCCCCACCTCGAACATGTTCCTGGGCAGTGGTTTGTTCAACTTGCAGAATGCGCTGAAGTCACCGCGCCCGGTGCGCGCGGGCTTGGCGACGGACATCGGCGCCGGGACATCCCTGTCGATGCTCGAGACCATGGGGGCGGCGTACAAGACCGCGCAGCTCAACGGGATTTCGTTGCGCGCGATCGAGGCGTTTTATCTCGCGACGCGCGGCGCGGCGCGCGCGCTGTACCTGGAAGACAGGATCGGCAGCATCGCGGCCGGCATGGAAGCGGACCTGATCGTGCTGAATCTGAAGAGCACGCCGATGCTCGACTTCCGGATGCGCAGATGCGAATCGTTCGAAGAAGCTTTGTTCGTGCAGATGACGATGGCGGACGCGCGGGCGATCGCCGCTACGATCGTCGGCGGTAGCTAGTCGACTGACCCCCGGATGGGATTCGAAGCCGCAACCCACCCTCTTGCAGCCTCACAGCGTCTGTACCAGCTCTTCGTTGACCCGCACATTCTCGAGCTTCACCGAGCGCGTGTACTTCACGATGCTCGGCTGCGTGACGCCATGGAATTCGCAATCGCGTAGCGTGATGTCGTTCACGGGTCCCTGGGGAATGCCCTGTGAGTCCAGCACGCGCACGGCGTTCTTCACGCGCAAGCGCTCGACCACCACGTTGCGCAGCCGCGGAATGAAAGGGCCGTTCGGACCTTCCTCGTAATTGAAGTCGGCGGTGATCGCCGCGCGGCCCACCTGCCCGACGTCGATGTCGCGGTAGTAGAAGTTCTCGAGCAACCCACCGCGCAGCGCGTTGTTCTTGAAGCGGATCGCGTACCAGAGCTCGGGGCTGTCCATCTGGCAGTTCTCCGCGAACACCCAGCGCGCGCCGCCCGAGATCTGGCTACCCACGACCACGCCGCCGTGGCCTTCCCGCATGCGGCAGTTGCGCACGAGGATGTTCTGCGAGGGGGTGTTCAGGCGGCGCCCATCGGCGTTGCGGCCGGAGTTCACCGCGATGCAATCGTCGCCCGTATCGAAGGAACAGTTCTCGATGAGCACGTGATCGACCGACTCCGGATCGATGCCATCGTTGTTGGGCCCGTGACCGTAGACGTCGACGCCGCGGATGATCACGTTGCGGCTCAGCACCGGGTGGATGTTCCAGAACGGCGAGTTGCGCACACGCACGTCTTCGATCAGCACGTTCTCGCATTCGTACGGCTGGATGAATGGCGGACGCAGCATCGAGCCTTCGCCGAAGATGCGCTTCTCGACCGGCACCGCGTCCTCGGCCATGCGGAACAGTTTGTCGCGCGCCGGACGCTGATCGGGCATGCCCTCCTTCCAGCCGTAGGGAACCGTGCCACCCCAGCGGCCCTTCCACTTCCACCAGTGATGCTCGCTGCCCTGGCCATCGAGCGTGCCCTTGCCCGTGATCGCGATGTTCTTCTCGCGGCGCGCGTAGATCAGCGGCGAGTAGTTCATGAGCTCCATGCCTTCCCAGCGCGTGAACACCAGCGGGTAGTTGGCCGGGTTGGTGTCGAACTTCAGTGTCGCGCCCTGATCGACGTGCAGGTTCACATTGCTCTTGAGGTGGACCGCGCCGGTGAGGAACGTGCCGGCGGGCACGATCACGCGGCCGCCACCCGCCGCCGCGCAGGCTTCGATGGCCTTCGCGAGCGCGCTGGTGTTGAGCGTCGCGCCATCGGGCACGGCGCCGAACTTCGTGATGTCGAAGTTGCGGTCCGGAAACGTCGGCGCTTTCACGCTGCGCGCGATGTCGGCGGCGCGCTGCCAGGCCTCGGCCGAGCCCGCCTTCGCGCTCGCCGTTCTCCACAGGAATGTCGCGGCCGCCGCGCTTCCCGCGCGGACCATGAACGCTCGTCGGTCAACCATTGATATTCCCTCGGACGTGACCCGCGCTCATTCCCCCACGAGGTGCAGGACGATCTCGCGCGTCGACGGCGCGGAGCGATGCTCGAACAGATAGATGCCCTGCCACGTGCCGAGCATCAATTGCCCCTTCATGATCGGCACGTTCAGCTGCACCTGGGTCAATGCGGTTTTCAGGTGGGCCGGCATGTCGTCCGGCCCTTCGTCATCGTGTTCATACAGCCCTTCGCCTTCGGGCGCGAGCTCGTCGAAGAATTTCTCGAGATCGCGGCGCACGGCGGACGCCGCGTTCTCCTGGATCAGCAGCGACGCGGAAGTGTGCCGGCAAAACACCGTCAGCAATCCGTTTGCGATCCCCTGCTTCGCAAACCAGCCGCGCACGGCATCGGTTATCTCGGTGAGTCCGCGGCGCGGCGAACGCACCTGCAGGACGTGCATGGACTGACGCATGGGCATCGACCGTACCGGCAGGGCGCAGGTCCCGCAACAAATTGTCAAAACGAAGCCCCATTCACGTGTTCAGTCGGGCTTAAGGAGACCCTCGTTAGATTGGCCCCATGGACCTTCGAAACGGAGGAAGGCACATGGGAAAGCCGAGTGAACTGCAGATTGCCGAATCGCGCCGGGTCTTCGACCTGTGCGATCTCAACGGCGATGGCTTCATCGACCCGGACGAATTCCACGTGCTCCTGGTACGACTCGACGGCGACGTCTCGCGCGAGGAATGCGAACTGGATTTCGAGGCCGCCGACACCGCGGGTGACGGTTACATCGAATTCAGGGAATTCGTCGCGTGGTGGACGAACTGACTTCTACTGACTGCGCGCACCCTCCGCCGGCAGCGTGTAACTCTCCTCGATCACGTCCCGCACGCGTTTGCGCGACACCGCGGCGTCGTCCGGCACGTGATGCTCGATCGCGGCGATCTTCGCGGTCAGTTCGTCGTCCTTGATGCTGGTGCGCAGCCAGTCAGTCACGTCGCCTTTCTTCCAGTGGTGCAGCCAGGTCTCCTCGTCCACGCCATCGGCGAGATCAAGGAACACCATGAGATTCTGCGCGCGCAGGTTGAGCTTGCCTTGCGGGCCGCGAAAGTAGAACGAGCGGTCCTCGCCGAGTGAACCTTCCGAGTACTTGCGCACGTGGCCCGGCGCTCGCTCTTCGTGGGCTCGATCGATATCACTTCCGGCTGCCCTTCCGACTTGTGCCACAGCACCGCCTGTCCACGCGGAATCTTCTCGAGCGGCACGTCCGGCGCGGCCTGGGAATTCGCATCGGCGAACTCGAGCACCATCTCGCGCGGCCGCTCTCCGATCACGATCAACGTCTCGACGAGTTCGAGCGCCGAGCGTGCGACCACGCTCGGCGTCACGCTGATCAGCAGCGTCCCGTCGAAGTTCTTAGGCATGACGAGCTCGGTCGTTTGCCAATCCGCGGGCAACACGTGGTGAGCCTCGTCGACGATCAGCCAGTGTGGCCGCCCGGTCTTCGCGCGCAACTCGCGTATGCGCGCGAGCAGCGACATGAAGAACGCGGGCCGGTCGGAGAGCTTGATCCCGAGCAGATTGATCACCGCGTTCTCGTTCGGCCTCGACAGCAGCTGCATGCATTCGTCGATGGACGGCGCGCGCTCGGGATTTCCCAACACCGCGGCGCCTTCGACGGAATCGTAGTCGCCTTCCGGGTCGATGATGCAGAAGCTGTAGTCCTTGCTGCGCAACCGCTCGATCAGCCCCGACGCGACGGTGGACTTGCCGCCGCCCGAGGTGCCGACCACGAGCGCGCTGACACCGAACGGCGGCAATGTCACCTGCGTGCCGCGTTCGTCCTTCCCGAGCAGGATCGCGTGACGCTGCAGGACCGCGGTGCGATTCGCGAGGTCGTCCGACAGCACCTCTTCGATGAGCTGCGTCACGCCGGCGCCGTGATCGGACGGCAATACGATGTCGACTTTCTGCTTGACCGAGGGCAGCGCGTTGTCCACGGCGGCTGAACATTCGCAGGCATTCAGCATCGCGTGATCGTTTTCCGCATCGCCGACCGCCACGGTGTTGTGAATCGACACGTTCAGTTCATCGAGCGCGACCTTGAGGCCGGTGGCCTTGTTCACGCCACCCGGCAGGATCATGACCGCGCCCTTGTTGAAAATGACCTGCAGCTCGAGACCCATGTCGCGGATCGTCTCCAGCACCGGGCCCTCGTGGGGATGCCAGGTCGCGACGATGCTGCGCCCGATCGACGGATTCACGCCGCGTTTGCGCAGCGCCTCGATGAAACTCGGGGGCGGCGGATCACAGAGCAAACGCTCCTCGCGCGATGCGGGGCGATAGATGAGCGCGCCATTCTCGACGACCACGCGATCGAACAGGTCGAGCCGCGCGAAGATGCGATGCAGGTCGGGCAGTTCGCGCCCGGTGACGAGCACGAGCTTGCGGCCGGAGGCGCGGAATTTCTCGAGCGCGGCGATGGTGGGCGCATCGACCTTGCCGTGGTGCGCGAGGGTGCCGTCGTAGTCGGTGCAGAGTGCGAGGTAGCGCATGGTGCCCAATGTATGGGCCGCGCCGGCAGTGGCACGTAGGCGAATGCCTCGGCCGAAGTACGAATGGCGCCCCCGGCCGGAGTTGAACCGACGACCTACCGCTTAGGAGGCGGTCGCTCTATCCACTGAGCTACGGGGGCGCGCTGTCGGCGATTCTACCGGCCGATGGCTCCGAATCGAATCCGCGCAGGTGGAGAAGATCGTAGACGTCCCGCGACCGCTACGGTCATCCGCAGTGCCAATACACTCACGAACGGGACGAGCCAAGGTAATCGCCTGCGATCTGGCGCCGACCTCTCCAGCGAGTCCCGCTGAAGAGTGGCGCGTGAGCGCCTGAAATGGTGGAGCGGAAGGGGATCGAACCCTCGACCTTCGCATTGCGAACGCGACGCTCTCCCAGCTGAGCTACCGCCCCACACCGAAAACCTGTCCGGACAGGCGGTCCGGAGAGGCGCGGGATTCTAAAGATCGGGACTGGCCTCGGCAAGCGACGTGCGTCGATTCCGGCCCTTTGTCGTTCTATGATCGGGCGACATGCTGAATACGGACGAAAAGGCTCCCGAATTCACGCTGCCGGACCAGAACGGGCACGACATCTCGCTGTCGAGCCTGGTCAAGGACGGTCCGGCCATCCTTTACTTCTATCCCGCAGACTTCACGCCCGGGTGCACGCGCGAGGCGTGTTCGATCCGGGATCTGCATCGGGAATTGACGCGCGCTGGACTCACGGTGGCGGGCGTCAGCCCGCAGAGTCCGGAAAGCCACAGGCGGTTCCGCGAGAAACACAACCTCCCCTTCACGCTGCTCGCGGATGAGTCCAAGGAGGTCATCAAGATGTTCGGCGTGAACGGACCGCTCGGCGTCTGGGTGCAGCGCGTGACGTTCCTCATCGACCAGGACCGGACGATCCGCGGGCGCGTGAAAGCGCACTTCTCGATCGGCGAACACGAGGATTTCATCCTCAAGGCGATCGAGCTGCGGAAGGGGTAAGTCGGGGACAGATTTATTTATTGACGATAACGGCCCGTTATCGTCAATAAATAAATCTGTCCCCGATCAGTACTTCAGGCGCAGCACGGAGGCGCGGCCGATCGTCGGCACGGTGACGATGTACATCGTGTCGAACTCTTCTTCGCCGATCGGCGGGACATCTTTCACGTCCGCCATGGCGCCGACGATCTCGGGAACCGTGTTGCTGTGACCCACGACGAGCGCGAGTCCGCCGCGATTCTCGCGCAGCACGCGCCGCGCGAGTTCCGACGAGCTCGATTTCGCGTCCACGACCTCGGCCTTCACGCCCAGGCGTTGCACGAGCTCGGCCGCGGTCTGCTGCGCGCGACGGGTGTTCGTCACGTACACCCTCTTCACGCGGCCGAACTTCTCGCCGTCGCCGAACATCTGCGCGAGGCGCACGGCGCGCTGCTCGCCTGGTGGCGACAAGGGCGCGTCCGCGATGGCGCTCGGTCCCTTGTCCGCGTGGCGGATCACGACGACCGTGGTGGTTGTCGCCGAATTCCAATAGATGAGCGCCGCCGCGACGACGACGGCGCCGGCCAGGGCTAACAACCAGATCGGGGCGAGAAACGCGGTGCGGCGGCGGAACAGCGTCGCGGAGCCCGGCGTTTCGGGAGTGTCGGTCATTGACTCCGGATGATAAGGGGGTCAGGCCCCGATTGCTGGCAAAAGGTGCCGGACCTCGCCCGTTCGAGGCGTGAAATGCAAACGGCCCGCTCCCTTTCGAGAGCGGGCCGTGCGTCAGTCAACTAGATCAGGTCTGGCCCCAATTGCCTGCAAATGGTGCCTGATCCGATTCACTTGTCGTCACCCTTGTATGGATCGACGTACTGGATGGTGCCATCCGGGTTGTACGTGAGCTCGATCGGCTCCTTCACGTTGCGCAGATGGCTCACGCCATTCGAACGCTGCGAGTCGTGATAGAACAGATACGTCTTGCCATCCACCTCGACGATCGAGTGGTGGTTCGTCCAGCCGAGCACGGGGCCCAGGATGTTGCCCTTGTACGTGAACGGGCCGTACGGCGAATCGCCGATCGCGTACGCGATGTAATGCGTATCGCCGGTCGAGTACGAAAAGTAGTACTTCCCGTCGTGCTTGTGCATCCACGCCGCTTCGAAGAAGCGCCGCTCGTGATCGCCCGACAGCAACGGCTTGCCGTTCTCGTCGACGATCTGGGCGTCCTTCGGCTTCTCCGCGAACTCGACCATGTTGTCGGCCATGCGCGCGACCTTCGGGTACAGCGCGGGCTGATCATCCGGCGGCTGCGAGAGGTCACCGGGTACGTGTTTGCCCGTCTTCCACTGCTGGAGCTGGCCGCCCCACAGGCCGCCGAAATACATGTAGTACTTGCCGTCGTCGTCCTTGAAGACGGCCGGGTCCATGCTGAAGCTGTCCTTGATCGGCTCGGGCTGCGCCGTGTACGGGCCTTCGGGCTTGTCCGAGACGGCCGCGCCGATCCGGAAGACACCCTGCTTGTCGTACGCCGGAAAGTACAGGTAGTACTTGCCGTCCTTCTCATGCATGTCCGGGGCCCACATTCTTTCCGAGGCCCAGGGCACATCCTTCACGTGCAGAGCCACGTCGTGCTTGGTGACCGGACCTCCGATCTTGTCCATGGACAAGACCTGGTAGTCGACCATCGCGTACTGCGCGCCGGTCGGGTCGTTCGGGACACCGGCATCGATGTCGTGCGACGGCATGATGTATATGCGGCCGTTGAACACGTGCGCCGACGGATCGGCCGTGTAAATGTCGACATCGAGCGGCTGGGTCAGGAACAGGGCGGGATCGGCGCCCTCGGGTTTCGCGGCTTCGGCGACGGGCGGCGCTGCCGCTTCTTCTTTCTTTCCGCAGGCGGCGAGGAAAATCGCAGACGCGGCAAGGGTCGCCACGTAGAGCTGTCGTTGCATCATTCGCGTTCTCTTGGTTGGAAGGGTCGGCGTCGGAAAATAGCATGGGGGCAGCCCCCGTTTCCTTGCAAAAGGGGTCAGTCCCTGGTGAAGGGCTGACCCCTTTTGCCTGGAAAAGGGGGCTGCCCCCATTCTTCTAATTGGGCATCAAGGCCAGGATCACCCGGCCCGGCCAGGGCGCCATCGTGAATTCCCCGCTGCCCTCGGGCTGCCGGATCCAGACGTAACCGGCCTCTGTCGCTTCGATGTCGAAACGCAGGTTGCGACCTTCGTAGACGATTTCACCGCGGATGCGCGCGGGCCGGTCGAAGTACACGAGCATGAGTCGATCGCCGGTATCGGCGTCTAACCACTCGGCCGTGCCGACGGGCAGGATGTTGTCGAGCGGCAGAACGAACGGCGAGAGGCGCGCGACTCGCGCATCCGCAGGTTCGATCTGCATCCACTTCTGCGAGAACTTCGTCGGGACCAGCGCCTTCTCGAGCTTGGCGTGCCCGGAGTTGAGATCGAGCGTGAAACTCAGGTCGGGATTGAGCGCGGTCGGCGAGATTTCACCCGCGTTCGGCGAGCCGTACAGATCGCCCACGACGTAGGGCACCCACAGGCGCAGGGGTTCCTTCGGCGCGGGTCTCGCAGTCTTGCCGTCGCCTTCGAGGAATGCGACGTGCGAACGGATGAACCAGTCGTGGCGCGGCGGCGGCGCCTCTTCCTCGCGGGAACCACAACCGCCCATCAGGGCTAACAGCGTGAGTCCAACTACCGCTCTTGCGTTCATGGCCGGCGATTCTAAAGGCAAGGGGTCGTTCGGCGGCGTTTCCATGTGGTTTTGAGACCTGGATCGTCATTAAATACACCTGCCTGCCTGGATCCCCCATTCTGGAGCCGTTCCATGGTCACTGTCGTATTGCTCGTGCTCGCTCTCTTCGTCCTGCAGACATTCCTGCCGAACCGGTTCCGGGAAGCACCCCCGCCCGGAACGCCCGGCAGACTATCGCTGGATCTCGGTCCGCGGGACACCATGCCACCGCTGACCCACATCGGCGGACGCGCGCAACGCGCACTCGCGAACATGCAGGAAGCGCTGCCGGTCTTCCTCGCGCTCGCGCTCATGAACATGATCGTCGCGCCGAACGCGGCCACGGCCATCACCGGCGCCTGGATCTTCCTCGCGGCGCGCGTCGTCTACGTGGTGCTTTACGTGACCGGCCTGCCGGTAGTGCGCACGATCGTGTGGCTCGCCGGCTGGCTGGGACTCGCGATGATGATCGCGCCGCTGGTGTAGAAGACGGTGCCTGGCACGGAAAAGCCGGGAGAAGCAGCGTGAAGATTTCGCCTCGCGATCAGGTGACGAC
>JAEZCR010000203.1 GCA_023433465.1 Pseudomonadota bacterium
CCAGCAGAAATGGACCATCGCGCCGGTCGCCGGCGCCGGCGGATATCCGGGCGCGCCTTACTTCCGCATCACGATCGCGAACACCGAACGCGCGCTGACCGCCACCGGGAGCGGCGAGCTCGCCGCGACGCCGTACACCGGCGCGCCGGAACAACTCTGGCGCATCGACCAGCTCACCGACGGCAGTTATCGCCTCAATCCCAAGTCCATTCCCGGAACGAGCGAGACGCTGTTCCTCTCCGCCGTCGGCAGCAGCATGCCGACGCTCCAGAAATTCGACCCCGCCAGCGACCGTCAGCGCTGGTCGTTAGGAGCTCCGTGATGAAGACCGCCTTTGCAATCGTTTCACTTGGCCTGCTCGTGCCCGCATTCGCCCTCGCCCAGACGCAGGCGCAGGCGCAGGCAGAGGAAGCGCCGCGCCCGGCCGCTGCCACGCTCAAACCCGCGAAGGGCGCCGCGGTGCCGGTCGATGAGCGCGGCTTCATCCGCCGCTGGCGGGTGCGCGAACCGATTCCCGTGCCGGGCCGGCTGACCGAGTCCGCCGTGGAGGAAGCCGTGAAGGCCGCGACCCTGTCCGCGGACGCGGAGAAGGATTCCGCGTGGCACGCCCTCGACACGACTAACTACAACGTCAACCTGTATCACTTCGCGTGGGCACTCTCGAAGCCCACGTCCAACGTCTTGTTCTGGGTGGAGACCGTGGTGGAAGCGCCGCGCGAAATGACGAACGTGCGCCTCGCTATCGGCTCCAACGCCGCCTCGCGCTGGTGGCTCAACGGCGAGCCCGTGATCGCGCTCAACGACGACCGCCAGAGCGTCATCGATGACGGCGTGTCGCCGCGCGTGACGCTGCGCGCGGGCCGCAACGTGATCCGCGCCGCCGTGAACAACGGCGGCGGCGCCACGGATTTCTGTGCGCGCTTCCTCGATGAAAACGACCGGCCCATACCCGGTCTGCGGGTGAGCTTGCAGGACGCGCGATAGCGGTATACGCGATAGCGGTATAGTAGAAGCCTGAGAACCGAATCCGCCGCAACCACGCTGCTGCTCATCGAGGACCACCGCGACATCGCCGAGATGATCGCGGAATACTTCGAGCAGCGTGGTTTTGCCATCGACCATGCGGCGGACGGGATCACCGGCCTGCACCTGGCGGTCACGAACCCTTATGACGTGATCGTCGCGGACGTGATGATGGCCGGCATGGACGGCATCACCCTGTGCCGCAAGCTGCGCGAGGAAGCGCGCAGCGATACGCCACTATTGATGCTCACGGCCCGCGACACGCTCGACGACAAGCTCGCCGGCCTCGACGCCGGCGCGGATGACTACCTGGTCAAGCCTTTCGAGATCCGCGAGCTGGAGGCGCGCGTGCGCACGCTGCTGCGCCGCCACCGCGGCGCGCTCGGCCGCGACGTGCTCAAGGTGGGCGACCTGGTGCTCGACACCGCGACCCTGTCGGTGACGCGCGCCGGCACGCCGATCAAGCTCATGCCCATCGGCATCAAACTACTCACGATCCTGATGCGCGCGTCCCCGCGCGTGGTCAGCCGCCAGCAACTCGAACACGAGGTGTGGGGCGATTTGCTGCCGGACTCGGACACCCTGCGCAGCCACCTGTACGCCCTGCGGCGCGCGATCGACAAGCCCTTCGGCCGCTCGCTATTGCACACGCTTCCCGGACTCGGATACCGGATCGCCGATGAAGACCCGCACTGACAGTGACAGCCGCGTTCGCGCCTGGCTGGGCCGCGCGTTCCTGCAGCAGGTCGCGCTCATCAGCGTCGTGGCGGTGCTCGGCGTGTTCCTGGCGAGCGCGCTGCTCGAGGGGGTGCTGATCCGCGCGGCGCTCAGCGACGAGGTCGAGCATTTCTGGCGGCAGCACGACGCGAACCCGGCCTTCCAGCTCCCGAACACGCGCAATCTGCGCGGCTACTTCGAGGACACCGCGCCCGCCGCGATCCGCGAGATGTCCCCGGGCTTTCACGAGTGGGCAAGCGAAGGCCTGGATTTCCTGGTCAACGTGACCGAACGCGACGGGCGGCGGCTGTACCTGGTATTCGATCGAACGAACGTGAGCCGGCTCGCGGCCTACTACGGCCTCGTGCCGCTCGCGGCCGTGTTGCTGGTGCTGTACGTGTCGACCTGGTGGGGCTTCCGGCGGCTGCGGCGCGCGGTGTCGCCGATGATCGCGCTGGCGCGCAAGGTGCGCGAACTCGACGAGGCGCCCTCCAACATCGAACGTGTGCAGGCCCTCGAAGTCCCCGCCGACGCGGACGACGAAGTCCGCGAGCTCACCGACTCGCTGCTGCGTTATTCCAAGCGCCTCGCGCATTTCCTCGAGCGCGAGCGCCAGTTCACGCGCGACGCCAGCCACGAGCTGCGCAGCCCGCTCACGGTGATCCGCATGGCGGTGAGCATCCTGCTCGAAGAGCCGAACCTGAGCGAATCGAAGCGCCGCACCGTGCAGCGCATCCAGCGCGCGACCAACGACATGGAAGAGCTCACCAACGCCTTCCTGCTGCTGGCGCGCGAGTCCGAGACCGGGTTGCCCGTCGAGGCGCTCTGTATCAACGATCTCATCGCCGAGGAGATGGAGCGCGCGAAACCGCTGGCCGCCGACAAGCCGGTCACCTCGGCGATGCGCGGCACGCATCGCGTGTTCCTGGAGGCGCCGGAGAAAGTCCTCTCCATCCTGCTCGGTAACCTGTTGCGCAATGCGTTCTCGTACACGGATGCCGGCGAGGTGGTGGTCGAGATCGGCGAGGGTCGCGTCAGCATCCGCGACACCGGCGTCGGCATGGCGGCGGAGAAGATAGAGGAAATGTTCCGCCCGTTCGTGCGCGGCGAAGACAACCGTCGCGGCGGCCACGGCGTCGGCCTCACCATCGTGCGAAGGCTTTCCGACCGGTTCGGCTGGCCCATCACGATCCAGAGCCAGCCGGGCGTCGGCACGACGATCGATATCCACTTCCCCGGGGCGCGATCCGAACCGATCGCCGCCTGAGTTTTTTCACTCACTTTCACCCCCGCTCCACGCGGATTTCACGGGCGCTTCACGCGGGCTCTTCGACGATGGGGTCACACAGCCACCCCATCAGAGGAGTCTTGAGCATGAGAAGAGCGATCTGGATCGCGCCCATCGCGGCGCTGGCGCTCGCCGCTTGCGGTGACGATGGCGAAGACGGCGCCAATGGCACCAACGGCGTGAATGGCGCCGACGGACTCAACTCGCTGGTGCTCGCGCGCAGCCTGCCTCGCGGCGATGCCACCTGCGCCGGGGGTGGCCGCGTACTCGAGAGCGGGCTCGACACCAATCGGAACGGGACCCTCGAATCCGCAGAAGTCACGAACCAGGAATACCTGCAGTGCCTGACGGCGCCGCGCCTGCGCGCGCTGCATGCCTCTCCCGATGCGCCGGCCGTAAACATCCGCGTGAACGGCGCGCAGGTGCTCGGCGGCGTGGACTACGCTCAAGGGTCCGGCTTCCTGCCCGTCGGGGAGCGCACCCGCGTGCAGGTCGAGGCGATCATCCCGGGCGGGAACGCGGTCGTGATCGACGAGAATCTGTCGTTGCAATTCAGCACCGAATACACCGTCATCGCCACGGGCGCAGTCGCCGATCCGGTGGATGCGCTGCTGATCGGCAATCCCAGCGACGCGCCGATTACGCCCGGCAGCCTGCGCGCGCAGGTCGTACATGCCGCCCCGGGCGCGCCGGCCGTGGACGTGTACGTGACCGCGCCCGGCGCCACGCTCGCCGACAGCGCGCCGCTGAACGATTCGCCGCTCGGCTTCGAGCAGTTCACCGGACGGGCCGAACTACCCGCCGGTGATTACCAGGTCCGCGTGACGCTCGCCGGCGATCCCACCACGGTGGTGTACGACTCCGGCACGCTGTCGCTGCCGTCCGCCGCGGACCTGCTGATCGCCGCGGTCGCCAACACCGGCCCCGGCGCCTCGCCGATCCAGCTCGTCGCGCTCGATGGTGAGGGCGCGAACGTATTGCGAGATGCCGCGACTCCGGCGTCCGTGATCGCCGTGCACGCCTCGCCCGACGCACCCGCGGTCGACCTGCTCGCCGACGACAACGGCACCGCCGCGCTCGAGAGCCTGGCGCTCGCGCGCAACGTGGCCTATCCGAACGTCTGCCGCATCGCGGCCGTGCCCGCGGGCAACTACTCGCTCAGCGTCACGCCCGCGGGCAATCCTGGCGTCGTCGCGCTGGAGTTCGATCTCGCGCCGAACCGCGGAGACGTCGTCACCGCGGTGGTCACCGGATACCTCGGCGGCGCGCCGGCACTCCAGCCCCTCGCGCTGCCCACCGATCCGCGCAGCGTGATCACCGAGACGAAGCTGCGCATCACCCATGCATCGCCGGGTACGGGCGCCGTGGATCTGTACCTGCTCGCCGATGGCGCCGACCTCGGTGCCGCGACGCCGGCCTTCGCCGCGGTGCCGTTCGGAGCCGACACCGGGGTGCTGTCGATCGCTCCCGGGGTCTACGACGTCTACGTGACGCCGGCGGGCAACCGCGGCGTGGTGGCGATCGAGGTGCAGGACTTCACCGTGTCCGGTGGCCAGGTGCTGGACGTGCTCGCTCGCGATGCGCTGACGGACGGCAGCGAAGGTGCGCTGCCGCAACTCATCGTCGTGGATCACGCGAACGTCGCCGCCTGCCCCACCTGAGCCAAACCGTTACGATCACCAGGAGAACATCCATGCAATTCGCGGCACGTCAGGCCATCAGCTGGACCGAGCAGGGTCTCGTCCCGGACTCCATCATCCGCGCCGCGATCCGCCGCCTGCTGCGCGCGCGACTCGCGGAATTGCGCCCGGATGACGTGGAGCAGGCGGCGGAGGCCACGGCCCGCTTCGCGGGGGCGATGAGCGAGGCGCCCATCGCCCTCCTGGCGCACAAGGCCAACGAGCAGCACTACGAAGTGCCGCCGGAGTTCTTCGGGTACGCGCTGGGGCCGCACCGCAAATACAGCTGCTGTCTGTGGGAAGAAGGCGTGCAAACGCTCGGCGAGGCGGAGAGCAAGGCATTGGCCGTCACCTGCGAACGCGCCGGGCTCGCGGACGGCCTGCGTATCCTCGAACTCGGTTGCGGGTGGGGATCGCTGACGCTGTTCATGGCGCAGCGGTTCCCGCGCGCCGCCATTCTCGCGGTCTCGAATTCCGCGCCACAGCGTGAATACATCCTTGCCGAGGCGGCGCGTCGCGGGCTCGGGAACGTCGAGGTTCTCACCGCGGACATGAACGACTTCACGACGACCCGCCGCTTCGACCGCGTCGTGTCGGTGGAAATGTTCGAGCACATGCGCAATCACGCGCGTCTTTTCGAGCGGATCGCCGGCTGGCTCGAGCCCGATGGCCGTTTCTTCATGCACATCTTCGTGCATCGTTCGGTGCCCTATCTATTCGAGGACCGGGGCGACGACGACTGGATGAGCCGGCACTTCTTTTCAGGCGGCATGATGCCGAGCGCCGGGTTGCCGCTCCTGTTCCAGGAGCATCTGCGCCTCGAGCGGCAATGGGCCTGGAGCGGCACGCACTACGAGAAGACCGCGAACGCCTGGCTCGCAAACGTCGACGCGCGCCGCGCCGAAACGCTGGCGGTGCTGGAGACCACGTATGGACAAGGACATGGAGCGTTGTGGCTGCAGCGCTGGCGCATGTTCTTCATGGCCTGCGCGGAGCTCTGGGGATATCGCGAAGGAAGCGAGTGGTTCGTGTGCCACTATCTGTTCGCGCCGCGGGCGCGCGGTTGAGGCGGCCGTGAAGTTCACCCTCTACAACTTCGCGGCCTACCAGCTGGCGTGGTTCGCCGTGCTGCTCGGTGCGGCGCATGGTGCCGCGTGGGCCGGCGCGGCGCTCGCACTGCTGGTCACCCTCGTCCACCTGGCGCTGCGCCGCGATCCGCGCGAACTGCGGCTGATGGGGCTCGCAGCGGCCATCGGCGTGGTCATCGACAGCACGCTCGCATTGAGCGGACAGGTGCGATTCGCTTCCGCGTGGCCGGGCGATTTCGCGCCGTACTGGATGCTGTCGTTGTGGATCGTGTTCGCCACCACGCTGAACCATTCCCTGCGCTGGCTCATGATCCGCCCGCTGGCGGCGGCGATCGGCGGCGCGCTCGGCGGACCGCTTGCCTATTTCGCGGGCGAAAGACTCGGCGCGCTCGACATCGCCACGCCCGCCACCGCCCTTCCGCTCATCGCGGTGCTGTGGACGGCCGCCATGATGACGCTCTCGATGAAGGGTGTGCGCGTCCGCGCGCTGCCGACGACGCGGAGTGTGCCCGCATGATCACGCGCACCGCAGTCTTGCTCGCGCTCGCGGCGCTGCTGGCCGGAACGGCAGCCCAGGGCGCCACCCGCGAATGGCGTTTCGACGTCTCGCTCGACGGCCGCGCCATCGGCGAGCACCGCTTCGTTCTGCGCGAGGACGCGGAGCGCCGCGAGCTGCTGAGCGAGGCGAACTTCCGCGTGAAGATCCTGTTCTTCGAGGCGTACCGCTACGAACATCGCGCCGAGGAGCGCTGGCGCGGCGACTGCCTGGAAAGCCTCGACGCCCGCACCGACGACAACGGCGAGCTCAAGGTGGTCACCGCCAGTGATGCGGCGCCGCTCGCCGATTGCGTGCAGACCTTCGCCTACTGGAACCCGAGCATTCTCGACGCGCGGCGGTTGTTGAATCCGCAGACCGGTGAGTACGTCGACGTCTCCGTCCAGCGTATCGGCCGCGACACAGTCGACGGTCAGCCGGCCGAGCGATATCGGCTGCTCGGCGGCGGACGCACGCCGCTCAGCATCGACCTGTGGTACTCGCCGTCGCGCGACTGGCTCGCGCTCGAATCACTCACGCCGGAGGGGCGCCGCCTGCGCTACGCGAGAAAATGACGCTGCTTCGAACGGTGATCACGATGTCTTTGCTCACGCTGCTCTCGGCCTGCCGCTCCTCGCACCCGCCGCTGACGACGGAATCCGCGGTGGACCTGCCGCGGTTCATGGGCGACTGGTACGTTATCGCCAGCATTCCCACCTTCCTCGAGAAAGGGGCGCACAACGCGGTCGAGTCCTATCGACTCGATCCCGACGGCACCATCGCCACGACCTTCACGTTCCGCGACGGAGCGTTCGACGGCGAGCCACAACGCCATTGTCCGCGAGGATTCGTGCTCGACTCGCGCTCGAATGCCGTGTGGGGCATGCGTTTCGTGTGGCCCATCAAGGCCGACTACCGCATCGTGCACGTGAGCCCTGACTACCAGCGGACTATTGTTGGACGCGAGAAGCGCGACTACGTGTGGATCATGGCGCGCACGCCGCGCATCGACGACGTGCAGCTCGAGGAGCTGCGCGAGCGCATCGCGCGTGAAGGTTACGACCTGTCCGCGCTGCAACTCGTGCCGCAGCGCTGGCCCGAAGACGACGCGGCCCGCTCGAACCTGGAGGAATGCTCGTGAAAATCGCCATCATCGGCAGCGGCATCGCGGGAAACGTCGCCGCCCATCACCTGTGCCGCGCGCACGACATCACCGTCTTCGAAGCCGCGGATCACGTGGGTGGCCACACGCACACGCACGAGATCGAACACGAGGGGCATCGTGTGTGCGTCGACACCGGCTTCATCGTGTGCAACGACCGCACCTATCCGCGTTTCCTCGCGCTGATGGACGAGCTCGACGTCGAGCTGCAGCCGAGCGACATGAGTTTCTCGGTGACATGCGCCGCCAGCGGTCTCGAATACAACGGCACCACGCTCAACAGTTTGTTCGCGCAGCGGCGCAACGTATTGCGGCCCACCTTCTGGCGCATGATCCGCGACATCCTGCGCTTCAACCGCGAGGCGCCGCGACTGCTCGACTCGCCGGACGATGCGTGCACGCTCGGTGAATACCTCGACGCGCAGGGCTATTCACGCCCGTTCGTCGAGCACTACATCCTGCCGATGGGCGCGGCCATCTGGAGCGCGGGCACCGACACGCTGCGCTCCTTTCCGGCGCGCTACTTCGTGCGGTTCTTCCACAATCACGGGATGCTGACCGTCGACGACCGGCCGCAGTGGCTCACGGTGCGCGGCGGCTCGGCGCGTTACGTCGAGAAACTCACCGCGCCGTTCCACGACCGCATCCGGCTGCGCACTCCCGTCGAAAGCGTGCGACGTTCGCCCGCGGGCGTGTGGGTCAAACCGGTGGGTGCGCAGCCCGAGCGATTCGACCGCGTATTCTTCGGCTGTCACAGCGACCAGGCACTGCGCCTGCTCGTGGACGCGCACGCGACCGAACGCGAGGTGCTCGGCGCCATGCGTTACCAGCGCAACGACGTCGTGCTGCACACCGATACGAGCGTGCTGCCGAAGAAGCGTCTGGCCTGGGCCGCGTGGAACTACCACCTCATCGATCGCGCCGCCGAGCGCGTGGCGGTGACGTATCACATGAACATCCTGCAGCGCATCGCCTCGCGCACGCCGCTGCTGGTGTCGTTGAACCTCGCCGACCGCATCGATCCGCGGCACGTGATCCGGCGGATGAGCTACGAGCATCCCGTGTTCACGCGCGAGGCGGTGGCCGCGCAGGCGCGCCACGCCGAAATCGATGGCCTGGATCGCGCCTACTTCTGCGGCGCGTACTGGGGCTTCGGCTTTCACGAGGACGGAGTCGCGAGCGCACTCGCCGCGCTCGAACATTTCCGGGAGACAGAACATGCACAGCGCGCTGTACACCGGACGGCTTAGTCACCACCGTTTCGCGCCGCGCGAGCATCGGTTCAGCCATCGGCTGTTCATGATGTACATCGATCTCGCCGAGCTCGACGAGATCTTCCGCGGCCGATGGCTCTGGTCGGCGCGGCGCCCCGCGCTCGCCTGGCTGCGGCGCGCCGACTACATCGGCGACGCGGCCCAGTCCATCGACTCCGTGGTGCGTGAC
>JAEZCR010000299.1 GCA_023433465.1 Pseudomonadota bacterium
GTGGAAGACACCATCGCGATCCTGCGCGGATTGCAGGAGCGCTACGAGGTGCACCACGGCGTCGACATCACGGACCCCGCGATCGTCGCGGCGGCGACGCTGTCGCATCGCTACATCACGGATCGGCAGCTGCCGGACAAGGCCATCGACCTGATCGACGAGGCCGGTGCACGCATCCGCATGGAGATCGACTCCAAGCCCGAGCCGCTCGACAAGCTCGAGCGCCGCATCATCCAGCTCAAGATCGAGCAGGAAGCGCTCAAGAAGGAAAAGGACGAGGCCACGAAGAAGCGCCTCGCCGCGCTGCAGGAGAATCTCAAGCAGTTAGAGCGGGAATACGCGGACCTCGAGGAAGTCTGGAAGAGCGAGAAGGCGTCGCTGCAGGGCGCGGCCTCCGTGCGCGAAGAGATCGAGAAGGCGAAGCTCGAGATGGATAGCGCACGCCGCAAGGGCGACCTGACCGCCGTCGCGCGTTTTCAGTACGAAGTGCTGCCCGGTCTGGAGAAGAAGCTCCAGCAGGCGCAGCTCGCCGAGACCAAGGAAACCCAGCTCGTCCGCAACAAGGTGACCGAGGAGGAAATCGCCGAGGTCGTCTCGAAGTGGACCGGCATCCCGGTCTCCAAGA
This sequence comes from Pseudomonadota bacterium, assembly GCA_023433465.1. Classification (GTDB taxonomy): domain Bacteria; phylum Pseudomonadota; class Gammaproteobacteria; order Steroidobacterales; family Steroidobacteraceae; genus CADEED01. The sequence goes on from JAEZCR010000299.1 coordinate 626, forward strand.
TGCTCGAGGGCGAGAAGGAAAAACTCCTGCGCATGGAAGAGGCGCTGAGCAAGCGCGTCGTGGGCCAGGACGAGGCGGTGAAGATCGTCTCGAACGCGATCCGCCGCTCGCGCGCCGGACTCGCGGACCCGCGCCGTCCGAATGGCTCGTTCCTGTTCCTCGGCCCCACCGGCGTCGGCAAGACCGAGCTCTGCAAGGCGCTCGCCGAATTCCTGTTCGACACCGAAGAGTCGATGGTGCGCATCGACATGTCCGAGTTCATGGAGAAACACTCCGTGGCGCGGCTCATCGGCGCGCCTCCGGGATACGTGGGCTACGAAGAAGGCGGTTATCTGACCGAAGCCGTGCGTCGCCGTCCGTATGCGGTGATCCTGCTCGACGAAGTCGAGAAGGCGCACCCGGACGTGTTCAACGTGCTGTTGCAGGTGCTCGACGATGGCCGCCTCACCGATGGCCAGGGCAGCTCCGTCGACTTCCGCAACACCGTGATCATCATGACCTCGAACCTGGGCTCGCAGGAGATCCAGCAGTTCGCGGGTGAAGCGCGCTACGCGGAGATGAAGGCCGCGGTCATGGAAGTCGTGCAGCAGAACTTCCGGCCGGAGTTCATCAACCGCATCGACGACATCTGTGTGTTCCACCCGCTGGGCGCCGCGCAGATCCGCGCGATCGTCGACATCCAGCTCGGCCAGCTCAGGCGCCGGCTGCTCGACCGCAACATCGAGCTCACGCTCGACGACGCGGCGCGCGACAAGCTCGGCGAGGCGGGCTACGACCCGGTGTACGGCGCGCGGCCGCTCAAGCGCGCGATCCAGCAGCAGGTGGAGAACCCGCTGGCGCAGGCGATCCTGTCGGGCAAGTTCGGCCCCGGCGACCGCATCCGGGCGAAGGCGAATGGCAACGGGCTGGAGTTCACGAAGGCGTGATCAGCCGAACCCGGAGCGAATGGCGGCGCGGGGCTTGTTTATAATCCCCGCGCCTTTTGTTCGAGGATTCCATGCCGTTCTACGAATACGAATGCCCCAAGTGCGGGTACCACGACGAAGTCCTCCAGAAGATCACCGACAAGCCGCTGACGAAGTGCCCGAGCTGTCACAAGCCAGGGCTGCGCAAGCTCATGTCCGCGCCCGTGTTCCGGCTCAAGGGCTCGGGCTGGTACGAGACGGACTTCAAGTCCGACAAGGAAAACAAGCGCAATCTGGCCGGCCCTGACAAGGAAGAATCGAAGAGCGAGAGCAAGGCGGACGCGAAGACCGAGGCCACGTCCGAGGCCAAGAGCGAATCCGCGAAAAGCGAAACGGCCAAGCCGTCACCGGTGAAAGCGAGCCCCGTCAAGCCGAGCCCGGCGCGCAAGACCGCCTCGCGCGCGAAGGCGAAGAAAGCCGCGCCGGCGAAACGGCGTTCGTCGCGACGCTGAATCCATCCGCCGCCATGAGTCACGAGCGGCGGTCGGGAATAGATAGCGCGGCGTTGCGCCTGCTGGGTGAGCGCGAGCGAGCGACTTTCGTCTCCAGCCATCCCGAATCCGCGCGCCTCGCGCGCGCCAGCGCGGCGCACTGGCTGAACGGCGTGCCGATGCACTGGATGCAGGACTGGTCGACGCCGCATCCGCTGTTCGTGCGTCGCGCGCAGGGCGTGGAGCTGGAGGACGTCGACGGGAACCGGTACGTCGATCTGTGCCTGGGCGATACGGGGGCGATGTTCGGGCATTCGCCGCCGGCGATCGCTCGCGCGCTGGCCGAGGCGGGCGCTCGCGGGATCACGTCTATGTTGCCCGCCGAACGCGTGGCGCGCGTCGGGGAGAAGCTGGCCGCGTTGTTCGGGTTGCCGTTCTGGCAGATGACGCAGACCGCCACCGATGCGAACCGGTACGCGTTGCGCTGGGCTCGTGCCATCACCGGGCGGCCTCGCGTACTCGTGTTCGATGGCTGTTATCACGGCACCGTGGAGGAAACGCTGGTGCGCGCCGCGCCTGGAGTCGCCGGCGAGGGCGGCACGCGGGTGCGCGCCGGGCTCATCGGGATGAACCACGACGTCAGCGCGACGACGGACGCCGTGCCGTTCAACGATGCCGCCGCAGTCGAGCGCGTGCTGGCGCGTGGCGCCACCGCGGCGCTGATCGCCGAGCCCGTGATGACGAACATCGGCATGGTGCTTCCCGAAGAGGGGTTCCTGCGCACGCTGCGCGAGCTCACGCGCAGGTACGGCGTGTTGTTCATCGTCGATGAGACGCACACGTTGTCGACGGCGCGCGGCGGATACGCTCGTGCGCATGATCTCGAGCCGGATATCTGGGTGTGCGGCAAGGCCATTGCGGGCGGCATGCCGTGCGCGGTGTTCGGTTTCACCGCCGAAGTCGAGGCCGGGATGCGCCGCGTGCAGGAGTCGCGCGCGGGTGGTCACTCCGGCATGGGCACCACGCTTTCCGCGAATGCGCTCGCGCTCGCCTGTCTCGAAGCCAGTCTCGATGAGCTCATGACGCCGGCTAACTACGCCGCAATGGAGTCCACCGCAAGTTATCTCGCCGAAGGCCTCGGCCGCGTGTTTGCGGCGGAGGCGCTCGAATGGAATGTCGCGCGCGTGGGCGCGCGGCTCGAATTCGGCTTCGGCAGGCCGCCGCGCAATGGGGTCGAATCCGAGCGCGCGGCGTGGCCCGAGCTCGAGCACGCGATCCATCTCTATCTGCTCAATCGGGGCGTGTTGCTCACGCCGTTCCACAACATGATGCTGTGTTCGCCCGTCACCACTCCCGCGCACGCGGACCTGCTGCTGAAACAACTGCACGACTGCCTGCGTGAGCTCGGAGGCAGGCCGTGAGCCCGGGTCTCGGCAAGCGGGCCGAGCTCGACGCATTCCTCGCGGCGCATCCCGACGTGCAGGCCGTGCAGATCATGATCACGGACCCTTCCGGTGTACTGCGTGGCAAGTCGGTGCGGCGCGAGGAGCTCGCGCGGATCTTCGATTCGGGCCGGCAGGTCGCGGGGTCCATCCTGGGGCTCGACATCACGGGACAGGATGTCGACGAGACCGGACTCGTCTGGGATACCGGCGATGCCGACACGACGGCGCGGCCGATCGCGGGAACGCTGGTGCGCGCGCCGTGGCTCGCGGCGCCCACCGGCCAGCTCATGCTCACGATGTTCGACGGGCAGGGCGCGCCCGCGCCGGCCGATCCGCGTCATGCCCTGGTCCGCGCCACCGAACGGCTGCGCCGCGCGGGCTTCACGCCGGTAGTCGCCTGCGAGCTCGAGTTCTATCTACTGAAGGAAGAGGCGGGCGGGCGCCTGGTGACCGCCGGCGGTGGTCGTCCCGGAGAGCGGCAGAAGATAGATTCGTACAGCCTGCAGCGGCTCGACGATCTGGCGCCGGTGTTCGACGACGTCTACCGCGCGGCCGCCGCGCAGGGCCTGCCGGCCGAGACGCTGATGTCCGAGTACTCGCCCGGACAGTTCGAGATCACGCTGCATCATCGCGAGGACGTGCTGCGGGCCGTCGACGAGGCCATCATGTTCAAGCGGCTGCTGCGCGGGGTCGCGCAGAAACACGGGTTGATCGCGTGTTTCATGGCGAAACCTTTCACGGGGCGCGCTGGCAGCGGACTGCACGTGCACGTGAGCCTGAACGATGCGCACTCGGTCAACGTATTCGCGAGCGAAGAGCCGGCCGGCTCGCCGCTGCTGCGCCACGCGATCGGCGGCATGCGCGCGACGATGGCCGAATCGATGGCCGTGTTCGCGCCGAACGCGAACTCGTATCGCCGCTTCGTCAATGAGAGTTACGCACCGGTGGCGCCCATCTGGGGAATCAACAACCGCACGGTGAGCCTGCGCGTGCCCTCCGGTCCGCCCGCGTCACGCCACGTAGAACACCGCATCGCGGGCGCCGACGCGAACCTGTACCTCGCCGCGGCCGCCGTGCTCGCGGGCGCCGCGCACGGCATCGAGCAACGCGTGGATCCGGGACCGCCGGTCGAGGGTAATGGATACGCGCAGGTGCGCGGGCGGATGCTGCCACGCACCTGGCGCGAGGCGCTCGATCTCGCCGCGCGCTCGGAATTCCTTCGCGACGCGCTGGGACCCGAATTCCTGAAGATCTTCCTCGCGATCAAGGAACAGGAATGCGCCCGCTTCTCCGCCGAAGTCAGCGAACTCGACTACGCCTGGTACCTGCGTAGTTAATTCTTCCTGGCGGGCGCAGTCGGCGCGGCGGCCGCGGCGGGCTTGGTTTCCTTCGCGACGAGAAATTTGATCACCGCGATGTAATCTTCGATGGTCGGCAGGTTTTCGCTGTTCAGCACGTACTTGCCGTTGACCACGATCGACGGCGTTCCCGTGATGCGCATCGCGAGGATCTGCGCATCGGACTGCTTGACCTTCATGTCGACGCCGAACGACTTCGACGCGTTCACGAAATCGGCGGCTTTGACGCCGGTCACGCGTTCGTAGAACTTCGCGACCTGTTCGATCGTGGGAAGTCTGGTCTTGAGCCGGCCGGTTGCCTTGTCGACGACGCCCAGTTCGCCGGTCTGCCAGATGGCCTTGTACATTTCCTGATGGGCGCGATCGGCGACGCCGAGCGACTGCGCCGTGATGTAGGAGCGCTGGAACAACGGCCAGGCCTCCGCCTTGTTCCACGAGGCATGCAGATAGACGACGTGAGCGTTCGCCGGCAGCGCCGCCTTGATCCGCTTCATGTGCGGTTCGAAGTTGTCGCAGGCCGGACATCCGTACGAGAACACCTCCAGGACCTCGACCTTGCCGGCCGGGACGTTCGTGCGCTGCGGCTGCGCCAGTACGGTGTAGTGCCTGCCCGCTTCCCATCCGGCGGCCTGTGTTTGCGAGGCGAGGACCAAAGCGGCGAGGGCAATGAGCTTGCGTGTCATAGGTACCTTGGTGGGTGAGCCCGTTCCGGGGTTGGGGAGTTTAAAGGAGCGTACGGCGGCTTTCCTGAGTCGTGCCTGAACCGGTAACATCGCGGCCCTTTCTCTGCTGCCATCTCGTATTTCCAGGCGGGTTTCCATGCGCTCCCATTATTGCGGCCAGGTCAATGAAAAGCTGGTCGGTCAAGAGGTTACGGTCGCCGGCTGGGTCCATCGCCGCCGCGATCATGGCGGCGTCATTTTCGTGGACCTGCGCGACCGCGAGGGCCTCCTGCAGATCGTCATAGACCCGGACAACAAGGCGCAGTTCGCCGAGGCCGAAAAACTGCGAAACGAGTTCGTGGTGCAGGTCCGCGGCCTCGTGCGCGAGCGGCCGGCCGGTACGGCCAACGCCAACCTCGCCTCGGGCAAGGTCGAACTATTGGCCCGCGAACTGGTGACGTTGAACAAGTCCGAGCCTCTGCCGTTCCAGCTCGACGAGCACGTGAGCGAAGAAGTCCGGCTCAAGTACCGTTACATCGACCTGCGCCGCGATGACATGTCGCGCCGCCTGCGCCTGCGTCACAAGATCACGCGCGCGATGCGCCGGTACCTGGACGACCAGGGTTTCGTCGACATCGAAACGCCGGTGCTCGGCAAGGCGACGCCGGAAGGCGCGCGCGACTATCTGGTCCCGTCGCGCACGCACGCGGGCAAGTTCTTCGCGCTGCCGCAGTCGCCGCAGATCTTCAAGCAGCTCCTGATGGTCGCGGGCTTCGACCGCTACTACCAGATCG
>JAEZCR010000220.1 GCA_023433465.1 Pseudomonadota bacterium
GAATAGTGGAGATCTACATCCAATCTTGATGAGCGGAAGACCGGGTAGAGTTGGCCCACGAACCGATCCATTGGCCGAACGCCAGCAACATCGAAACCGAACTCCAGAAAACGGTCGTAGTTGGTCGTGAATATCGACAAGCGATCCCGCATTGGCGTTCGGCTAGCCGCGCTCAGCAGGAAGCTTGTAAGCGTGTTGCTGAACAGCGCCCATTTCAAGTCGTCGGCGCTAATCGCAGCTGCGACACTCGCCTCCATATCGACGATCCCCCGAGCTATTCCCAGGAGCGTGTCTCGCAGCCGCTGTCGCATGGCGGGCGCACGCGGGTCGCGCTGAATCTCAAGACCGGTCGCGAGCGCCTCGATCGCTCGAACCTGATCCTCGATATTGGGCGCGCCCCGGCCCGTCCTTTTCGCGGTTTCCGCCGCGTGGTCGGAAAGTTCGTGAGCGAAGTCACCGCTGAGATCGGCAGGCGCCATGGTCAATGGCTTGACGCTGACCAATTGCGAAAGGGCCGTGCTGAGACCGCTTCCAATGAGAACGGAAAGGTGTTCGCTCTGAAAAACCGAGGAGAGCCAAGGCTCGATCCGGCGGCGGTGCTGCTCTGTGTACTTGTTCAGCCCGGCAGCCTGCAGCGGCGGCTCGTCGGGCCACTCATCTTTGTTTTCAATACGATAGTAATGGGCGCCCATAAGCGCACCTCTCGTAGAATCATGCCAACACGACACTCTACGACCGTAGATAGCATCGCGAGGGTTCGAAGCGCGACCCGTCCTGATCGCGCGTCGCAAACTTCAGAGCACGATGGTCGACGCCGGCCTTCGCTTCGGGCTTCGATCGCTTCTGTAATCCGTCAACACCTATTTTGGGCACACGGATGCGACAGCTTCCGGCGGAGCCGAGCTGCGCACTTTCGCCGGCATCTCCACGCTGCGACCGGGCCCATGCTTCTGTCCGGAGTCGGCGTTCGCATGCCGCTCCATCATTGGGTCCGGTGAGATCGGCCGTCCAAGCTGAACGCACGAACTGGCGCACGCGCGCGTGCATGTGCCGTCCAGGGATCGAAACGGACTGACCGAGCCCACGTCCTCGGCGCGCAGCGCCGCGGAGACGATAGTTACGCCGCGATCCGCTCTTCCTGTTGGGTGAAGCGGAAATCGGTTTCGTCGATCCACATGCGATGCATTATGACCGCCAGTCTTCGAGCGACGGCTACGCAGGTTTTCTTGGCGCCGATGCGTGGCAATAGCTTCATGCCCCACGCCTTCAAGGGCGACCACTTCTTGGCGATGCGCAGATGCGAGTTCGCCGCTTCATAGAGTGCGTGCCGCATCAGATGATCGCCGCACTTGCTTATGTGGCCCGCACGATCAAGCTCGCCAGATTGGTAGATTCGCGGCGTCAGGCCCAAATGCGCGGCGACCGCTTTGGCGTTCTTGAAGCGCTTCGGGTCATCGATCGTGGCCTTGAAGGCCAAGCTCACGATCGGCCCGACGCCCGAGATCGTCATCAGTCGCCTGCAGACGTCGTCTTCGCGCGCCATGTAAGCCAGCTTTCTATCCAGCAGCACCTTGTGGCGCCGCATCACGTTGCGCACGTCGAGCAGCGGTTCGATGCCAATGCGAAGCTCAGGCGCGCCTTCCAGCAGTTTCTCGACGCGGGCCGCGAAGGTACAGCGATGCACCGTTCCGATTTTCAAGCCGTATACCTTGAGCAGACCGCGGATCGTAAGTTCGATTTTGATGATCTGCTGCACCAACCGCTCGCGGGCATTCAGCACCGTTCGAATTCGCTGTGCCTCGAGGCTCTTCACGTGGACAGCGCGGTAGTGCCCGAGCCGCATCATTTCGGCGATGCCGCGCGCATCGGTTCGATCGGTCTTGTTCGGGCGCGAGGAGAGAAACCGCTGAGCATGGCGCACTTCGATGCACACCGCGGGAAAACCGTTGTCGGTTAGCGCGCCGTACAGCCACTCCGATAGCGGGCACGCTTCCAGACCGATCAGCTCGATGTCGTCGCGATGAGGCAGTAGCGCGCTGATCAGGTCGGAGGGTTCGCTTCGAACCTTGCCCTGCCACACCACTCCTCCCGCGGCGTCGACAACGCAAACGGAGGTCGAATTTAGGGAAAGATCGAGACCAACAAACACCGACATTGCGAGCGCTCCTCTTGCAGGCTGAGTCGGTGAGGAGGCTATCCCGCCGGCAGGACCTGGCGCACGGACGGATTACTCAAGCTGGCGCGGTCCCTTGCCCGATGCCACGGCAGTCGCGGCCAAGCGCGCGCAACGGCTCCGTGAAGCGCCACAAGTCCAGGCGGTCCACTTCTTTCCGCTCAGCGGCTGACGAGAGTGCGGACGGCGTTTCCGCAACAGACGATATTCGAGTTTCTGAGAGTTCCATTTGTGGCGACGCCGCTGTATTGACTTATTCACACAACTTGGGGGTGAGCGATCCATGACAGCCGTCGATGCTGCAGCGAGCGGACCCGAAGACGTCGATGTCGCCGATAACGACCAAACGATCATCGTGGAGTTCAAACGCCGCCTTGCCGTCGTCTCGTCAGACGCCTCCCCTCTGCGCGAGATCATCAACCGCGAGGGCATGAAGTAAGAGTTGCGTACAACGAACTTTGCGATCTCGCGAGCACAATGGAAAAGTACTCGCGGCTCCGCAAAGACTGCAAGTACGCGATGCTGATCGGCTCTTACGGTTCAGGGAAGTCCAGCCTGATAAACGCGCTATTCGAGTTGCAGGGTAAAGAACAGCGCATCATGGGAAATGATCACACTGATACCGTGATCACATTTATCGGCCATCCCGACAACACCAATGGCTTCCTGCCGAAGTCGGATGGATTTGAAAGGCAGCCAGTGCGCAATCAACTTCTTGAGCGCGCGTTCGTATTGGATACGCCGGGCTCAGGAGATGTGCGCCTAGAGGAAAGCGTCGTTGTTCGCTCATTCGCGGCCGCGGACCAGATCGTGTACGTTTTTTCGTTCAAGCACATGCTCCGGAATGAGAACATCCTGCACCTTCATCGGATGGCGAATGACTTCCACCATACTGCGAAGTGCTTCGTCTTCACCCATCTTGACGCGGTTCGCAAGGATACCGACCAACCCGTGCAAGAGGACAATATCGACTACAAGGAACGTGATCGCCTGGTGAAAGTCATATCCGATGAACTTGAGGAACTCGGCATTTTCCTCGATTTGTCCTCGGCACCGCGGTTTTACCTGTATACCGAGCGAGGCAAGCCGGGATTTGGCGTAGCTGAACTGCGATCGTTCCTATTCAACGACACCTTCGACCTGGGTCGCGCACACGAACTGAAGCGCCGAGATGTTTTGAATATTGGCAAGCGTCTCACAACGGTCTTCCTAGACCGCGCGGCGGCGCTCGCTGGATACCATGAAGCTGTATTGAAGGTGGCGGAACGCAACGCCGCAGCCTTCGCCACTATCGTTGATCTCGAGTACGATAAGATAGTCGAGCGCGCGACACACTGGCGCGAGACGCTGCTCACTCACTCCGACGATGTGGAGAGGGAGACGAGCAAACGAGACCGCGATTGGCTCGCGGCTTCTGCCACCATGTCCAATGAAGACCCAGCGGGCCTACCACGAGCGCTGAGCGAGCATGCACGCGCGTGCGGAGACTTCGTTGCGACGAGTGTTTCTCTTCAGGGCAGCGTTGACTCTATGCCCGGCGAGCTATCCGACCCGGCAACGACCCAAGCAATCCTGACCTGTTGTAGACGAACAGAAGAAGAGGCAAACGCCCAGCTAGGAAATGTGACCGCAACTTGGCTTTCTCAAATCAATGCGTTGAAGGCTTCCTGCGAGCAAGAAGCGCGCGAGGAGTACGCACACAATAACAAATCGCGGTGGAGGTATCTCCCCTTTTGGATCACGGGCTGGGTGATTGTCGCGGTCGGCGCACTTGGATACGCGCTGCTGACCTCCGGCTTCAAAAGCCCGCTTACAGGAGAGGGTCTGTTCCAATTGCTAACGCTGGTCGCGCCGCTCGTTCTTGCGGTCCTACCGTTTCTCATCGAGGCCGTTTATCTGCGTTTCCGCACATACTCGCAGATCGCTGCAAGAA
>JAEZCR010000147.1 GCA_023433465.1 Pseudomonadota bacterium
CGATCTGCGGCGCGGCCGCGAACGCGGCGTTGTAGTCGAGCGAGGCGCCGCCGAACTGCGCGGTGTAGTACACGACGCCCGCGATGCCGAGCACGAAGCCGAAGTCGCCCACGCGATTGACGAGGAATGCCTTCATGTTCGCGAAGATCGCGGTCGGCCGCTTGTACCAGAAGCCGATGAGCAGGTAGCTGACCACGCCCACCGCTTCCCAGCCGAAGAACAGCTGCATGAAGTTGTTGCTCATGACCAGCATGAGCATCGAGAACGTGAACAGCGAGATGTAGCTGAAGAAACGCTGGTAGCCGTCGTCGTCGGCCATGTAGCCGATGGTGTACACGTGCACGCACAGCGACACGAAGGTCACGACGACCATCATGAGCGCGGTGAGCTCGTCGACCAGGAAGCCGACTTCCATGCCGACGCCGTCGCTGATCAGCCACTGGTAGACAGGGGCGTTGAACACCGGCGCGTCGTTCGCGAACACCTGCCAGCCGACGTAGGCCGAGAGCGCGAAAGAGATCGCGACACCGAGGATCGTGATCGTGTGCGAGGCGACGCGCCCGATGGTGCGGCCGAACAGTCCCGCGACGATCGCCGCGAGCAGCGGCAGCAGTGGAATCGCAAGCAGCAGATTTGGATTCAGACTCACGCGCTCAACCCTTCAATGTGCTCACGTCTTCGACGTTGATGGTGCGCCGCTCGCGGAACAGCACGACGAGGATCGCGAGACCAATCGCGGACTCGGCCGCCGCGACGGTCAGCACGAAGAACACGAAGATCTGTCCGTTGATGTCGTCGAGGAAACGCGAGAACGCGACGAAATTGAAGTTCACGGCGAGCAGCAGCAGCTCGACGCACATCAACAGCAGGATCAGGTTCTTGCGGTTGATGAACATGCCCGCGACCGAAATCGCGAACAACACGCCGGAAAGGGTCAGCAGCCAGTTGAGTTCGATCATGGCGCCTTCTCCGGGTTGGCCGCGCCGGGCGGCTCGGATGCCGCGGGTTTCTCGGCGGGCACGGATACGACGCGCACGCGGTCCTCACGCCGGACCGCGACCTGCTTGGCGATGTTCTGCTGCTTGAGGCCTGGGCGCTTGCGCATCGTCAGCGAAATCGCCGCGACGATGGCGAGCAGCAGCAGCATGGCCGCGAGCTCGAACGGATACACGTAGTCGGTGTAGAGGACCTTGCCGAGCTCGGCCGTGTTGCTGTGGTCGGCCGGCACCGGCACGGGGCCGCCGGAATCGACGCCCAGGCTCTTCGCCCACACGACGCTCACGATCTCGAACACGACCACGCCCGCAACGATGCCACCAAACAGCGCATAGCGCGTGACGCGCGCCCGCACTTCCTCGATGTTGATGTCGAGCATCATGACGACGAACAGGAACAACACCATGACCGCGCCGACGTAGACGAGTATCAGCACGACGGCGAGGAACTCGGCTTCGATGAGCAGCCAGATGGCCGCGCTCGTGAAGAAACACGACACCAGCAGCAACGCCGAGTGCACGGGGTTGCGCACCATGATCATGGCGAGCGCGGCGATCACGAGGATCGTCGCGAAGACCCAGAAGAGGATTTCTACCAGCAAGCCCAGCTCCCCTATCTTCTCTCAGCGGTACGACGCGTCAGCGGCCTTGTCGGCGCTGATAAGGGCGTCATAACGCTCGCCCACGGCGAGCAGTTTGTCCTTGGTCATGATGTTCTCGCCGCGATGCTCCATGTGGTACTCGTGGATGCGGGTCTCGACGATGGCATCGACCGGGCACGCCTCTTCGCAGAAGCCGCAGTAGATGCACTTGAACAGGTCGATGTCGTAACGCGTCGTGCGGCGCGTGCCGTCGTTCGCCACGTCCGATTCGATCGTGATCGCGAGCGCCGGGCACACCGCCTCGCAGAGCTTGCAGGCGATGCAGCGCTCTTCACCGTTCGGATAACGGCGCAACGCATGCAGGCCGCGGAAGCGCGGCGACTGCGGCGTCTTCTCTTCCGGGTAGTTCACGGTGAACTTCGGCTGGAAGAATTTCCGGATCGTCACGCCCATGCCCTTGAGGAGTTCCCACAGGGCGAATGTCTTGATGATGCTGCGCATGGTTAGCTCACTACCCTCCAGGGTCCGACCTTCAGATACGCCATCACGCCTTCAACCGCGATCCAGACGATGGTGATTGGAATGAGGATCTTCCAACCGAGACGCATGATCTGGTCGTACCGGTAGCGCGGGAACGTGGCCCGGAACCAGAGGAAACAGAAGAGGAAGAAGAACAACTTTGCGAACAGCCAGTGGAAGCCGTCGCCGACGAACTTCACCGCGAACCAGCCGAGCAAAGGGATGCTGCTCAACCACGCGGGAACTTGCTCGGGCTCGAACCACCCGTCCATCGGGCTGATCCAGCCACCCAGGAAGAAGATCGCGGTCAGGGCCGAGATCAGGATCATGTTGGCGTATTCGGCCAGGAAGAACAGCGCGAACGCGATGCCCGAATACTCGACGTGGAATCCCGCGACGATTTCCGATTCGCCCTCCGCCACGTCGAACGGGGCGCGATTCGTCTCAGCGACGCCCGAGATGAAATACACCAGGAACAGCGGGAACAGCCAGATGAAGTTCCAGTACCAGATGCCGCCCTGCTGACCCTTGATGATGTCGCCGAGGTTCAAACTACCGGCGGCCATGACCACGCCCACCAGCGCGAATCCCATCGCGATTTCGTAGGCGACGATCTGGGCGGCCGAGCGCATCGCGCCGAGGAATGCGTATTTCGAGTTCGACGCCCAACCCGCGAGGATCACGCCGTACACACCCACCGAGGTGAGCGCGAGCACGTAGAGCAGGCCCGCGTTGACGTCCGCGATGACGAGATTCGGATCGAGCGGAATCACGGCCCAGATCGCGAACGCGGGAACCAGCGTGATCATCGGCGCGATGCGGAACAGGACCTTGTTCGACTCCGCCGGGATGATGACTTCCTTGATCAGCAGCTTGATGACGTCCGCGAACGGCTGAAAGATGCCCGGCAAAAAACCGAAGATGCTGCCGACGCGGTTGGGTCCCTTGCGCAGCTGCATCCAGCCGATGACCTTGCGTTCCCACAACGTCGTGAACGCGACCGACAGGATCAGCGACACGGTGACGATCAGGATCCACGTCGTGGACTGGACCCAGCTTATGGCCCACGTCTGCTGCACCCACGCGATGAAGGAGTCGAACCAGCTCATGCGCCCTGGCCTCCGTAGACGACCGCGACGCCTTTTGCTTCTTTCGTCCGCTGCAGCGACGGCGCGCGGCGCACCACCGCGTCGACGGAGTACATCGGGACATCCAGCACGCGTGCTTCGCTGGCCGCCTGCTTCACCTCGTGCGTGCCCTGGTACGAGCTCGCGGCGACTTCGCCGCAGCGCGCGCGCAGTTCTTCGCGTACTTCCTCCGACGACTGGTAGTCGAAGTTCGCGACGCCGGCGAGATTGCCGAGAACACGCAGCACCTTCCAGCCCGGGCGCGCCTCGCCGAGCGGCCGGGCCGCGCCCGCGAAGCTCTGCCACAGACCTTCGAGATTCACGTACGTGCCCGAAGTCTCGACGAACGTCGATGTCGGCAACAATACGTGCGCGATGGACTTCAAATGCTCATCGGCGTACGGCGTGGCCGCGATGACGTAGCTCGCGCCGCCGAGCGCCCTGAGCGCATCGGCGCCTGGGCCGTCGGCCCACGGCTCAGTTCCACCGAACAGGAAATAGACCTTCTGCGACTGCGTGAGCATCTCGCGCGCGTTCTTGCCGACGCTCGCGGCCTTGATACCCGCCGGCTGGCGATGCGGCACGGCGCCGGCAAGGTACGCGCCCGCGGCATTGCCGCCTTCGGCGAGCACGCCCAGCGTGGCGCCGGTGGCCGCCGCGATGCCCGCGGCAATCGCGCGCAGATCCGCGTACGCGGGATGGCGCAGCGCCAGCGCACCGAGCCAGATCGCGCGCTTCTGCCCGCCCTTGAGCGCCGTGGCGATCGCGCGATGACCCACGTTCGGCTGCGCGCCGGCAACCAGGCCCGCCTGGGGCGCCGGGGCGGCCGCGCCGTCCAGGCAGGCCGAGTAGATAGCCGCGAGATCCGCGACCTGCTTCGATGGCGCGGACTCGAGATAGGCCGAGACCGGGAACAGGTACTCGAAGCGCGCGGGATTCACGAACGCGATCTTCGCGCCGCGCTTCGCGGCCTTGCGCACGCGGTTCGCGAGCACCGGGACTTCACGCCGCAGGTTGCTGCCCACGACGAGCAGCGCGTCGAGCTGATCGATGTCGGCGATGGCGAGGCCCCCGAGGCCCGGCGCGGCGGGATCCGCCGCCTGGTCGCGGAAGTCCGCCTGGCGCAGGCGATGATCGATGTTGTTCGAGCCCAGCGCGCGCGTGAGCGTGGCGAGCAGATAGAGCTCTTCGACCGTCGAGGAGCTGCTCGCGAGCGTCGCGAGCTCGGCACCGGCGGTCTTCAACGCCTTGGCCGCGGTCTCGAGCGCGACTTCCCACGTCACCTTCTTCCACTCGTTGCCTTCGCGCACCATCGGCGCGTCGAGACGATCGGCGGCGTAGAGGCCTTCGTAGCTGAAGCGGTCGCGGTCGGCGATCCAGGTTTCGTTGATCGCCTCGTTGGTGCGCGGCACGACGCGCATGAGCTTGCCGCGCAGCACGTGGCCGAAAAGGTTCGTGCCCGTGCCGTCGTGCGGCGAAACCAGCGCGTGCTGGGTCATCTCCCACGAGCGCGCGCGGTAGCGGAACGGCTTCGAATTCAGCGCGCCCACCGGACACAGGTCGATGATGTTGCCCGACAGCTCGTGGTCGACGGCGCGTTCGACGTACGTGCCGATCTCCATCTGTTCACCGCGACCCGTCGTGCCGAGCTCCTGGATGCCGGCGATGTCCTGGCCGAAGCGCACGCAGCGCGTGCAGTGGATGCAGCGCGTCATGTCGGTGGACACGAGCGGGCCGATGTTCTTGTCCTTCACCACGCGCTTGCGCTCGTTGAATCGCGAGATGTCGCGGCCGAAGCCCATCGCGAGATCCTGCAGCTCGCACTCGCCGCCCTGATCGCAGATCGGGCAATCGAGCGGATGATTGATGAGCAGGAATTCCATCGTCGCCTTCTGCGCGCCGATGGCCTTCGGGCTCTTCGTGAAGATTTTCATGCCTTCAGTAATAGGCGTGGCGCAGGCCGGTAAAGGCTTCGGCGCCTTCTCCACTTCCACGAGGCACATGCGGCAGTTGGCCGCGATGGGTAGTTTGTCGTGGTAGCAGAAGCGCGGCACGTACGCATTCTCGGCGTCCGTGACGTGGATGATCATCTGGCCTTTCTTGCCGGTGGCCGGCTTGCCATCGATCTCGACGTTGACGACGTCGGACGGTGGTGCGGCTGGCGGCGGCGGCGGGGCGGCCTTGTCGGCTGGCGTGCTCATGCCGCCCTCCGCGCCGGATCATCGACGATGCTGCGGCCACCGTTGTCGATCATGTATTCGAACTCGTGGCGGAAGTGCCGGATGAAACTCTGCACCGGCCACGCGGCGGCGTCGCCGAGCGCACAGATGGTGTGGCCTTCGATGCGGCCCGCGACATCGACCAGCAATTGCAGGTCACCCTTGTTGCCCTGCCCGGCCATGATCCGGCGGATCACGCGGTTCATCCAGCCCGTGCCTTCGCGGCACGGCGTGCACTGGCCGCAGGATTCGCTCTTGTAGAAACGCGACAGGCGCTCGAGCACCTTCACCATGCAGGTGGTCTCGTCCATCACGATGACCGCGGCGGAACCGACCGACGAGCCCGCGGCCTTCAGCGAGTCGTAGTCCATGTTCGCCGCCATGATCTTGTCGGCCGGCAGCACATACACGGACGAACCACCGGGGATGACGGCTTTCAACTTGCGCCCGCCTTTCACGCCGCCGGCGATCTCGAGCAGCTCGGCGAACGGAATGCCCATCGGCAGCTCGTAGTTGCCGGGTTTGTTCACGTGACCGGACACCGAGAAGATGGCCGTGCCGCCAGCGTTCGCGACGCCGAGCTTGGCGAACCACTCCGGACCCTTGCGCAGGATCGTCGGCACCGACGCGTAGCTCTGCGTGTTGTTGATCGTCGTCGGCGCGCCGTACAGGCCGAACGCGGCCGGGAACGGCGGCTTGAAGCGCGGCTTGCCCTGCTTGCCCTCGAGCGAGTCGAGCAGCGCGGTTTCCTCGCCGCAGATGTACGCGCCCGCGCCCACGGCGGTGTACAGATCGAAATCGATGCCGGAGCCGAGGATGTTCTTGCCTAACAACCCTGCTTCGTAGGCCTCTTTGACAGCGGCCTCGAAGCGCGGCACGGGCTCACCGAGGAACTCGCCGCGGATGTAGTTGTAGCCCACCGTGGCGTTCATGCAGTAGCCGCCGATGGCCATGCCTTCGATCAGCGAATGCGGGTTGTAGCGCAGGATGTCGCGGTCGTGGCAGGTGCCGGGCTCGGATTCGTCCGAATTGCACACGGCGTATTTCTGCATCGTGGCGTCGCGCGGCATGAAACTCCACTTCGTGCCGGTGGGGAAGCCCGCGCCGCCGCGGCCGCGCAGGCCGGAAGCCTTCACCTGCTCGACGACGGAGATGCGCGTCGGCTTCTCCGCGAGGATCTTCTTCCACGCGTCATAGCCGCCGATCTTGAGATAGTTCTCGAGCTTCCAGGACTCGGGGAACTTCAACGGCTCGAACACCGTGAGGTTCATCTTGTCCTGCCACTTTTCGAGTGCGCCTGCCATGTAGCTAGTCTCTTTCCTACTTCAGCTCGTCGAGCACCTTGTCCACCTTCTCGGGCGTCAGGTACTCGTGGAAAACGTGATCGACCATCATCATCGGCGCGCCGGTGCAGGCCGCGAGGCACTCTTCTTCCTTCTTGAGGAAGATGCGGCCGTCGGGCGTGCTCTCGCCGAGCTTGATGCCTAACTTCTTCTCGCAATGCGCGACCAGGTCCTCGGCGCCGTTCAGCATGCAGCTGATGTTCGTGCAGATGCTGACGTGGTGGCGGCCGCAGGGATGCGTCTCGAACATCGAATAGAACGTCGCGACCTCGTAAACCTGGATCGACGGCAGCCGCAGGTACTCCGCGACGCCATCCATCAGCTCAGGCGTCAGGAAGCCGTTGTTCTGCTCCTGCGTGAAACGCAGCGCCGACAACACCGCCGAACGCTGGCGGCCCGTCGGGAAGCGCCCGATCCACTCGTCGATCTCGTGGCGGGTGTGCTCGTTCAACAGGCGCGACTTCTCGCCGAGCACGGGCTCGAACGTACCACCATCCGCAGTCTTCACGACGTGCGTCATCGATCCACCTCTCCGAACACGATGTCCTGCGTACCGATCACCGCGACCACGTCCGCGAGCATGTGTCCCTTCGTCATTTCCTCGAGCGCCGACAG
>JAEZCR010000180.1 GCA_023433465.1 Pseudomonadota bacterium
GGGTAAACGCTGGTCGATGGATGTCATCGACCAGCGTCGCCGCGACCTCGGCGGATTCGAAGTCGGACGTGTGCTGCCTTATACGCGGCGGCACATGGTCGGGCCTTTCATCTTCTTCGATCACATCGGGCCCGTT
Source organism: Pseudomonadota bacterium (assembly GCA_023433465.1). GTDB lineage: Bacteria > Pseudomonadota > Gammaproteobacteria > Steroidobacterales > Steroidobacteraceae > CADEED01. The sequence goes on from JAEZCR010000180.1 coordinate 137, forward strand.
CACTTCCAGCCCGGGATTCCGAAAACGGTCGACGTGCGCCCCCATCCGCACATCGGCCTCGCGACGGTCACCTATCTATTCGCCGGCGAGATCATGCATCGCGACAGCGTCGGCGTGCAGCAGGCCATCGAGCCCGGCGAGGTCAACTGGATGATCGCGGGCCGCGGCATCACGCATTCGGAACGCTTCGAGAAGGCCCGCGCAGAGGGCGGGCCGATGCACGGCATCCAGGCCTGGGTTGCGTTGCCGCTCGAGCACGAGGAAACCGATCCCGCGTTCTTCCACTACGGCGCGGCGGATCTGCCGGTCCACGAGCACGACGGCGTGCACCTGCGCCTGCTCGCGGGCTCGGCGTTCGGGCTGGACACGAGTGTGAAGACGCACTCCCCCCTGTTCTACGCGCACCTGCAGCTCGCGAACGGCGCGCGCGTGTCGCTGCCCGACGATTATTCCGAGCGCGCACTCTACGTCGCCGCCGGCGAGGTCGAAGTGCGTGGCCAGCGCTACGGCGTCGGCAAGATGCTGGTGTTCGCGGCCGGCGAAGACTCCACGGTCTCCGCGACGCAACCCTCCATCGTCATGGCGCTCGGCGGCGAGCCGGTCGGCGAGCGGTTCATCGAATGGAATTTCGTCTCGTCGTCGAAGGCGCGCATCGAGCAGGCCAAGGCCGACTGGCGCGCGCGCCGCATGAAACTGCCCGATTTCGACAACCAGGAATTCATCCCCCTCTCATGAAATCTCCGCTGATTCTCGCGCTGCTCGCGATCGCCGGGCTGGCCGGCTGCGCGGTGAAGGCGCCCGCGCTGCGCCACGAATTCAGCGTGCGCCAGGTTCCGTACACGCCGGACAGCGGCTCCCTGGCAATCCGCTGCGGAAGGCTCATCGACGGCATGCTCGTTCACGACCGGCGCAACATGCTGATGGTCGTGCGCGACGGCAAGGTCACCGAGGTCCTCGATTCCGGGAGCGCGCGCGCCGCGGCCGCGACACACCTGCCGGTGCTCGACCTTTCCGGGTTCACGTGCCTGCCCGGGCTCATCGACATGCACACGCATCTGACGGATCGGCCGGAGGACACGGCGGATCTGCGTGTGTACTTCACGCGCACGCCGGAAGAGACGCAGCGGATCGGTCTCGAGAATGCTTCCGCGACCTTGCTCGCCGGGTTCACGACGGTGCGCAACGTGGGCACCTACGCGATGCACACAGACACCGCGCTGCGCGACATCATCGACGCGGGGCGCGCGGTGGGCCCTCGCATGCAGGTGAGCGGCCCCTACCTGACGGTGCCGCAGGGTGGCGGCGACCTGTACGTGCCTGACTACCAGGAGCCCGAGGACAACGCGCGTTTTCACGCGGGCGTCGCGCGCGGCCCCGGCGAATTCCGCGCGAAGGCGCGCGACCTGCTGAACAACGGGTCGGATCTGCTCAAGGTCATCGCCTCCGGCGCCGTGCTCGCGTTCGACAGCGCTCCCGGCGAGCCGGAGATGGACGAGGAGGAGATCACGGCCGTGGTCGAAGTCGCGCATGCGGCCGGCCGCAAGGTCGCGGCGCATGCGCATGGCGCGGAGTCGATCAAGATGTCGATGCGTGCCGGCGCGGATACGATCGAACACGCCTCGTATCTCGACGACGAGGGCATCGAGATGGCGCGCGATCTCGACGTGGCGCTCGCGATGGACGTGTACAACGGCTCGTACATCGACACCGAGGGCCGGCGCATGAACTGGCCGGCGGATTTCCTGCGCAAGAATCTCGAGACCACGGAGATCCAGCGCCAGGCGTTCACGAAGGCGGTGCGCGCCGGCGTTCCGATCGTGTTCGCGACCGATGCCGCGGTGTACCCGCATGGACTCAATGCGCGGCAGTTTCCGATCATGGTCGAGCGCGGGATGACGCCGATGCAGGCGATCCTCTCCGCGACCTCCGTCGCCGCGAAATACATGGGCTGGAGCGACCGCGTCGGGATGCTGGCGCCCGGCATGCTCGCCGACATCATCGCCGTGCGCGGCGATCCGCTTCAGGACATCGCGGTGCTGCAGAAGGTCGACGCCGTCATCAAGGGCGGCGTGATCTTCAAGTTGCCGGATTGACGACGGTGCCTGGCACGGAAATCCCGGGAGAAGCATCGCTCAGCCGGTAGCGGACGTCGACTCCGCTTCTCCCGGGATTTCCGTGCCAGGCACCGTCTTCATTCGAAGTACCGGGCATACTTCGCCGGCATCTCCGTGATCGGCCGGATCGCGATGTCGCGATAGAACACTTCGGCCGCCTCGCTCTGGATCTGCAGCTTGCCGCCGGTCATCGGGACGATCTCTTCGCCGCGCCGGAAACGCGCGTTGGCGAGCGCCATCACGACCTTGTCATTGACGATGTGCACGCAGTCGTCCTGAAAACACACGAGCTCGAGCAGGTTCCATTCACCCGGGCGGTCTTCGTCGGTACCCGCGAGCGCGTGGTTGTCGGGTGAGCCGAACGCCATCCACGGCGCCTCTGGATTCCAGCGCGGCGCTTCCTCCCCGTCCTTCTTCGGATACGCGCGGATGTCGAAGCTGGAAGTCGCCTGGCTCCAGTACTCACCCATGCCGTGCTCGATGACCTGGAACTCCTGCGACAACGCCCAGGACTTCCAGTAGTCGACGCCGAACGGCCCCTGGCTGTGATACAGGATGCCGGAGTCCTTCGGCTCGTCGAGGCGCGGCTCCCATTTCCCGTCACCCCACTTCACGCGCGCGCGGAAGTGGTAGTTGGAATAGTCCTGTTTGGTGACGAGGCAGCCGTACCACTCACCCGTTATGCGCAACGTGGGGAGGCCGTCCATCGTGACGACGGAGAAGACGTTCTGCATCGGTGGGTTGAGGCCGACTGGTTTGAGAGACTCCGGCGCGGTTCCGCGGATGACACCGAGGATGTCCTTGCCGTGGTAGCTCAGGTAGATGTCGAAGTTCGAGAGTCTGTCGTCGAGCAGCGGTTGCCAGGTGGAATCGGCAGCGTGTGCGTAAGAGAGACAGAGCGCGGTGATCGTCGCGAGGATTCTTGTTTTCATGCCGCTAGCGTAGCGGGTGCGGCCGGTGCCAGGCACGGAAATTCCGGGAGAAACGGCGAATCCGCTCAGCCCGCAGCAAGCGTCGACCCTGCTTCTCCCGGAATTTCCGTGCCTGGCACCGTCTTCTACGCTGCTTCGTCGTGGGGGTCCTGGGCGCGCGACTCGAGGTTCGAGATGAGCCACTTCCGCGCCTCGGTCTGGGACCAGCCCTTGCGCGCGGCGTAGTGCTGCATCTGATCGAGATCGATCGGGCCGACAGCGAAGTACTTCGCCTCGGGATGCGCGAAGTACCAGCCGCTGACCGCGGCGGTGGGATACATCGCGAAGCTTTCCGTGATTTTCAGATCGATCGCGCGCTCGACGTCGAGCATCTGCCACAACGTGCCCTTCTCGGTGTGATCCGGACAGGCGGGATAACCGGGCGCCGGGCGGATGCCGCGATACTGCTCGGCGATGAGCTGATCGTTCGTGAGCCGCTCTTCGGGCGCGTAACCCCACAATTCGCGCCGCACGCGCAGGTGCAGCGCCTCGGCCGATGCCTCCGCGAGCCGGTCCGCCAGCGACTTCAGCAGGATGTCGTTGTAGTCGTCGTGCGACTTCAGGAACCGCTCGAGATGCTCCTCGATACCGAGGCCGGCCGTGACCGCGAAGGCGCCGATGTAATCGACCTTGCCCGAATCCTTCGGCGCGATGAAATCGCTGAGCGCGTAGTGCGGCTGCCCACTGGGCTTGCCCTTCTGCTGGCGCAGATGGTGCAGCCGATGCAGGACGCGCGACCGCGTCGTGTCGCTGTAGACCTCGATCTCCTCGTCCACGCTGTTGCACGGGAAGAACCCGACCACCGCGCGGGCCTTGAGCCAATGTTCGCGCAGGATGGTCGCGAGCATGGCCTGCGCGTCCTTGTACAACGCGCGCGCGGCCTCGCCGCGCTTCGGGTCGTCGAGCACCGCGGGGAACGTGCCACCGAACTCCCACGCGTTGAAGAACGGCATCCAGTCGATGTACGGCGTCAGCGACGCGAGCGGCACATCTTCGAATATCTTGCTGCCGAGGAAACGCGGCACGGGCGGCGTGTAGTTGGCCCAGTCGGTCGTGAAGCGGTTCGCCCGCGCCTGCCCGAGCGTGAGCTGCGCGCCCTTCACCTTCCTGCCCGCATGTTGCTCGCGGCGCCGCACGTTGTCGGCCTTCACTTCCGCGACGTATGCCGGCTTCATCTCCGGCGTCACGAGCTGGCGGCACCCGCCGACCGCGCGTGACGCGTCCTTCACGTACACGACCGGTCCGTCGTACTGCGGATCGATCTTGACCGCCGTGTGCGCGGGCGACGTCGTCGCGCCACCGATGAGCAGCGGCACCTTGAAGCCGCGGCGCTGCATCTCGCCCGCGATGTGCGTCATCTCCTCGAGCGACGGCGTGATCAGGCCCGAGAGCCCGATCATGTCCGCGCCTATCTTCTCGGCGGTCTCGAGGATCTTCTCCGCCGGCACCATCACGCCGAGATCGACGATCTCGAAGTTGTTGCACTGGAGCACGACGCCCACGATGTTCTTGCCGATGTCATGCACGTCGCCCTTCACGGTCGCGAGCACCACCTTGCCGTTGGTCTTCTGCAGGCCGTCGGCGAGTTTCTCGATGAACGGAATCAGATGCGCGACGGCCTTCTTCATGACCCGCGCCGACTTCACCACCTGCGGCAGGAACATCTTTCCCGAGCCGAACAGGTCGCCGACGACGTTCATGCCGTCCATGAGCGGACCTTCGATGACGTGCAACGGATGAACGGCCGCGAGGCGCGCTTCCTCGGTGTCCTCGATGATGAACCGATCGTCTCCGGACACGAGCGCGTGACTCAGGCGCTCCTTCACCGGAAGCTGGCGCCACGCGAGGTCTTCCTTGCTCTCCTTGCTGCCGCCGTCCTTGTATCGAGTTGCGATCTCGAGCAGCCGTTCGGACGCATCGGGACGGCGATTCAGGATCACGTCCTCGACGCGTTCACGCAGCTCGGCCGGGATCTCTTCATAGATCGCGAGCTGTCCCGCGTTCACGATGCCGAAGTCCATGCCGGCCTGGATCGCGTGGTACAGGAACACCGAATGCATCGCCTGCCGCACGGGCTCGTTGCCGCGGAACGAGAACGACACGTTGCTCACGCCACCGGAGATGTGCGCACCCGGGCAGCGCTTGCGGATTTCGCGCGCGGCCTCGATGAATGCGAGACCGTAACCGTTGTGCTCCTCGATGCCCGTCGCGATCGCGAAGATGTTCGGATCGAAGATTATGTCTTCAGGCGGGAAGCCGACCTTCTCGGTCAGCACCTTGTAGCTGCGCTCGCAGATCGAAACCTTGCGCTGGAGCGTATCGGCCTGACCCTGCTCGTCGAAGGCCATGACGACCACGGCCGCGCCATAGTTGAGGATCTTGCGGGCGTGCTCGACGAACGCCTCCTCGCCTTCCTTCAGCGAGATGGAATTCACCACGCCCTTGCCCTGGATGCACTTGAGGCCCGCCTCGATGACCGTCCACTTCGACGAGTCGATCATGACGGGTACACGCGCGATGTCGGGCTCCGAGGCGATGAGATTCAGGAAGCGCACCATCGCGGCCTCCGAATCGAGCATGCCCTCGTCCATGTTCACGTCGATCAACTGCGCGCCGTCGGTCACCTGCTGCCGGGCGATCGCGAGCGCCGCCGGGTAGTCGTTGGCCTCGATGAGCTTGCGGAACTTCGCCGAACCCGTGACGTTGGTGCGTTCGCCCACGTTCACGAAGCGGATGTCGTCGGTGAGGTTGAACGCCTCGAGTCCGGAGAGCTTCATGCGCGCATCCGGCGCCTTCTTCTTTCGCACCGGCTCGCAGCGCACGCGATCCGCAATTGCCTTGATGTGCTCGGGCGTCGTGCCGCAGCAGCCGCCGACGAAATTCAGATGGCCATGATGCGCCAGGTCGCCGAGCACGCTCGCGGTGTCGGCCGGTGCTTCGTCGTATTCACCGAAGGCGTTCGGCAAGCCGGCGTTCGGGTACACACCCACGTTCGTTTCCGCGAGGCGCGAGAGCTCCTCCACGTACGGACGCAATTGCTTGACGCCGAGTGCGCAGTTCAGGCTGATCGTGATCGGCTTCGCGTGACGCACCGAGGCCCAGAAGGCCTCGACCGTCTGGCCCGACAGCGTGCGGCCGGACGCATCGGTGATCGTGCCGGAAATGATGATGGGCAGATCGACGCCCGCGGCATCCAGCGTCGAACGCACGGCGTATATCGCCGCCTTCGCGTTCAGCGTGTCGAAGATCGTCTCGATGAGGATCGCATCCGCGCCGCCATCGATGAGACCGCGCGTGGCTTCGCTGTAGGTCGCCACGAGATCGTCGAACGTCACCGCGCGGAAGCCCGGATCATTGACGTCGGGTGAGATGGACGCCGTGCGACTCGTCGGTCCGAGCGCGCCGGCCACGAAACATTCGCGGCCCAGCGTCTCCGATTCCGAGGCCGCCGCGCGCCGCGCGAGCCGCACCGCTTCGCGGTTGATCTCGTAGACGAATTCCTCGAGCCCGTAATCGGCGAGTGACATCGAGTTCGCGTTGAACGTGTTCGTCGCGACGAGGTCCGCGCCAGCCTGTAGATAGGCGCGGTGGATCTCCTCGATGACCTGAGGCTGCGTGATGACCAGCAGGTCGTTGCAACCCTTGAGATCGCGCGGCCAGTCCTTGAATCGCTCGCCGCGGAACGCCGCCTCGTCGAGCCTGCGCCGTTGGATCATCGTGCCCATCGCACCGTCGAGGATGACGATGCGCTCGGCGAACAGCGCGCGCAGACGTTGCGCGCGCTGGATCTGTTGATTATCGGGCATTGGCCACCTTGCGCTCGCTCTGCTTCGGACGCACGCCGAGCGCGTGGCAGATCGCGTAGGTGAGTTCGGAACGATTCAGCGTGTAGAAATGGAACTGCTCGACGCCATGACGCTGCAGCGTGTGCACCTGCTCGATCGCGACCGCGGCGGAAATCAGCTTGCGCGTCTCCGGGTTTTCCTCGAGGCCGTCGAAGCGGTGCTCGAGCCAGTCGGGGATCGAAGCGCCGCAGCGCTTCGCGAATTTCGTGATCTGCGGAAAACGCGTGATCGGCAGGATGCCCGGTACGATCGGCGCGGTGATGCCCCTTGCGGCGCAGGCGTCGCGGAAGCGCAGGTACTTGTCGTTGTCGTAGAAGAACTGCGTGATCGCACGGGTCGCGCCCGCGTCGATCTTGCGCTTGAGGTTGTCGAGATCGAAATCCGCGCCCGGCGCTTCCGGATGAGTCTCGGGATACGCGGCGACGGAAATCTCGAAGTCACCCACCGACTTCAGGCCAGTCACGAGATCGGCCGCGTAGGCGAAGCCGTCCGCGCGCGGTTCGTATTTCGTGGTGCCCGCCGGCGGATCGCCGCGCAACGCGACGATGTGGCGGATGCCCTGGTCCCAGTAGCGGCGCGCGATGTCGAGCACTTCGCCCCGGCTCGCGCCGATGCAGGTCAGGTGCGGCACGCAATTGAGGCCGGTCTCCTGCTGGACGCGTGACACCACGTTGTGGGTGCGCTCGCGCGTCGAACCATCCGCCCCGTACGTCACGGAAACGAAGGTTGGGTTGAGAGGCTCGAGATAACGAATCGAGTCCCACAGAGTGCGTTCCATCGCCTCGTCGCCGGGCGGGAAGAACTCGAAGGAAACTGAAACGGGGGCATGCCGGGACATCGAATTCCTTATACCTGTCATATGGTTACGTGATGAATCTTATCGCACTACCGGGAGCGCGTTGGCTCCAATTATTGACTATGAACGTGCGCCATTTAGCATGTTTGCACCATAAATCACCCGAAATCAGGTCATGGCAACCGAAAAGCTCGACAAAGTGGATGCGAGAATCATGGAAATCCTGTCGCGCGAGGGTCGAATCAGCTGGCGCGAGCTGGCGGATCAGATCGGCCTGTCCCTGACCCCCACCCTGCGCCGCATCCGGCGCCTGGAGTCCGAGGGTTACATCACGGGGTACAGCGCCCAGTTCGACGAACAGAAGCTCGGGTTCGGCATCACGATGTACGTGTGGGTGTCCCTCGAGCGCCAGGTCGAGGAAACGCTCAAGGTGTTCGAGCGGCGCATCGCCGACGTGCCCGAGGTGATGAGCTGCTACCTGATGACCGGAGAGGCCGACTACGTGCTGCGCATCGTCGTACCCGACCTGCCGAGCTACCAGCGTTTCATGCTCGACGTGTTGACGCGCATCCCGGGCGTGTCGCGCATCCAGTCCGGCCTCGCGATCAAGCCGGTATTCCATCGCGCCGCCCCGCCCATTCCGCGCTGAGCGTCGTCCGTCCGGAACGTCGGAGCCTTCCGACACTGGCTAACAAAGGTGTGAGACTCCGCCGATAGGCGGACCCTCAATATCCTGCGTCAATACGCGCGCAGGAATTTCGACCGTGAGCCTTGCGCGCGTGAGCGGCGCATCGGTGGAGCATCACCACCGTGCGTCAACCATTCACGTTTCGGACTCAGGTTGCATGGCCAGGAAAACATCCTCGCATCGGCAGGTAGACAAGGCGCCCACAGGGATTTCGGGACTCGATGACATCACTTTCGGCGGCTTGCCGGCAGGCAGGCCCACGCTCATATCCGGAGGACCCGGCTCGGGCAAGACATTGCTCGGGGTCAGCTTCCTCGTCGAGGGCGCGCGCAGGTACAACGAGCCCGGCGTGCTGCTCAGTTTCGAGGAGAACGCCGACGAGCTCGCGCAGGACGTGTGCTCGCTCGGATACGACCTCCACCAGCTCTGCAAGGAAAAGAAGATCCTCGTCGACTACATCCACGTCGACCGCAGCGAGATCGAAGAAACGGGCGAATACGATCTCGAGGGCCTGTTCGTGCGCCTCGAACACGCGATCAACCAGATCGGCGCCCGGCGCGTCATGCTCGACACCATCGAGACGCTGTTCGGTGGATTGCGCGACGCGGGCATCCTGCGTACCGAGCTGCGCCGCCTGTTCCGCTGGCTGCGCGATCGCAAGATGACCACGGTCGTGACCGCGGAGCGCGGCGAGCAGATGTTCACGCGCCAGGGGCTCGAGGAATACATCACCGACGCGGTGATTGCGCTCGATCATCGCGTGCACGAGCAGATCTCGACGCGCCGCATCCGTATCGTGAAGTACCGCGGCTCGATGCACGGCACGAACGAGTACCCGTTCCTCATCGATCACGACGGCATCAGCGTGCTGCCGGTCACCTCGCTACTGCTCGAGCACGATGCGCCGGACGAGCGCATCTCCAGCGGACTTACGGCGCTCGATGACATGCTGGGCGGCAAAGGCTACTACCGCGCAAGCACCGTCCTGCTGTCCGGAACGGCCGGGACGGGCAAGACCACGCTCGCTGCGCACTTCGCCGACGCGGCGTGCGCGCGCGGCGAGACGTGCATGTATTTCCTGTTCGAGGAATCGCCGCAGCAGATGGTCCGCAACATGCGCTCGGCCGGCATCGACCTTCAGCGCTGGGTGGACAAGGGCCTGCTCAAGTTCCATGCCGACCGGCCCAACCGCCACGGGCTCGAACGTCACCTGCTGGAAATGCACAACGCGGTGGAAGCCTACGACCCCGACGTCGTCATACTCGATCCGGTAACCAACCTCATGGCCGTCGGCACGACCGCCGACGTGCGCGCGATGCTCACCCGCGTGATCGACTACCTGAAGACACGCGGCATCACCGCGATGTTCACCAGCCTCACCACGCCGACCCAGACGCTCGAATACACCGAAACGCTGATCTCGTCGCTCATGGACACCTGGGTGCTGGTCGCGGTCGACACCGTCGGCTACGAACGCCAGCGCAAGATCTACATTCTCAAGTCGCGCGGCATGCCGCACGCGGAGGAAGTGCGCGACTTCCGCGTCACCTCGCGCGGCGTGCAGATCCTGCCGTCCTCGCACAGCAGGAAGCGGTCCGCGACCGCGAGGAGGCGCCGATGAGCCAGGCCAACGAGGAATTCGCGCTGCGGCTGTACGTCGCCGGCCAGACGCCGAAGGCGGTGCGCGCGTTCGCGAACCTGCGCAAGATCTGCGACGAGCATCTGGCGGGCCGTTACACGATCGAGGTGATCGACCTCATCGAGAATCCCGCGCTCGGCCGCGGCGACCAGATCCTGGCGTTGCCGACCTTGGTACGGCGCCTGCCGACCCCGATCAAGAAGATCATCGGGGACCTGTCCAATACGGAACGCGTGCTCGTGGGATTGGACCTGCGTCCGCGCCGGGCGAATGCGTGACCTCGCGTGAAACCTACGTGCTGCGCCTGTACGTCACGGGCATGACCGCGCGTTCCACCCGCGCGATCAGCGCGGTACGCAGCGTGTGCGACGAGCATCTCGCCGGGCGCTACACGCTCGAGATCATCGACGTGTACCAGCAGCCGGCGCGCATCCGCGAGGATCAGATCGTCGCGATCCCCACGCTCGTCAAGAGCGGCCCGTCGCCGCTGCGACGGATCATCGGCGACATGTCGAACCGCGATCGCCTTCTTCTCGGCCTGGGATTGCCCGCGTGACCAATATCGAAAACATGGACGTCGAGGAACTGCGCGCGCGGCTCGCGGAGGCCGAAGGGAATCTGCTGGCCATCTACTCGGGCGAGATCGACGCGCTGTTGCTCAACGACGAGAATGGCGAGCGGCGAGTGTTCACGCTGCGAAGCGCGGACGCGCCATACCGCGCGCTGGTGGAGCGCATGCAGGAAGGCGCCGCCACGCTCACGGTGAACGGCGACATCATCTACTGCAACCAGCGCTTCGCGGATCTCGTCCATCTGCCGCTCGAGCAGGTCTTTGGAGCGCCGATCGGAAGTTTCCTCCCGGAGACCGAAGGTGAAATCCTGCGGACCATGCTCGCGCACGGCACGGGCCGCTACCAGACGCGGTTGATCGTCGATGGGCGAGAAGCGACCGAAGTCCAGGTCACGTTCTCCTCCATCCTGCTCGACGACGTCGAGCACCGCACGGTGATCATCTCGGACATCAGCGCGCTCGCGCGCGCGCAGCGCGAGAGCCGTTCGAAGGACGAGTTCCTCGCGATGCTGGCGCACGAGTTGCGCAACCCGCTCGGCGCGATCCAGGGCGCGGTGCATGCACTCTCGCTCATGAACCGCGGCGAATCGATGGCGCTGCAGGCGACGGGCATCATCAAGCGCCAGGTGTTGCACATGGCGCGGCTGGTGGACGATCTGCTGGACGTCGGCCGCGCGGTCACCGGGAAGATCGTGCTCAAGCGTTCGGACGTGAATTTTGCGGACTCGGTCCGCGCCTCGGTGGGAGCCCTCACGGGCAATGGGCTCGAGGGCCGCGTGCGGCTCGAGAGCGAACCCGTCTGGGTGAGCGGCGACACCGTGCGGCTCGAGCAGATCGTCGGCAACCTGGTTTCCAACGCGCTCAAGTTCACCCGCCCCGGAAGCGTCGTGAACGTGTCGGTCGCACGCGAGGGGAACGAAGCCGTGTTGCGAGTCGTGGACCAGGGTGTGGGCATTCCGCTGGACATGCTGCCGAAGATCTTCGACCTGTTCGTGCAGGCGCACCACACGATCGACCGCGGGCGCGGCGGTCTCGGCATCGGCCTGACGCTCGTCAAGCGGCTGGCCGAGCTGCACGGCGGATCCGTGCTGGCCGAGAGCGAGGGTGAAGGTCGCGGCGCGACGTTCGTCGTGCGATTGCCCGCGATCCCCGCTCCCGCCGCCCTGGATGACCAGGCTGCGACGTATGCGCGCAATGGTGGCGCGCGGATGCACGTGACGGAAGCGCGCCGCGTCATGCTCGTCGACGACAACCACGATTCGCGGGAGATGTATCGCGCTGTGCTGCGCGCTCATGGCCACGCGGTCTGCGAGGCGGGCGATGCCGAGTGCGCGTTGGATTTATTGCAGAAAGAAGCGCTCGGCGGACCCATCGACGTCGCGTTCATCGACATCGGACTGCCGGGGGGCATGGACGGCTACGAGCTCGCGCGCCGCATTCGTAGTCATCCGCTCGGCCGCGGCGTGCGGCTCGTCGCGCTCACCGGTTATGGATTTCCGGAGGATCGTGTGTTGTCGCGAAAGGCGGGCTTCGCGCGCCATCTCGTGAAACCCGTCGATCCGGACGCCCTGCAACTCGAGCTGCGCGCGGCCGCGCCGCGGGCCAACTAGTTTTCGAACCGGTAGCTGAACTTGACCAGCAGCTGTTCGTCGTCGCGCAGGCCGAAGCCGCGGTTGATGAGGCTGCCCGTGTCGTCGTACACGGATTCCTGCTGGTAACCGCCGCGGCCATAGACGATGTATAGATAGGACAGCGGCTTGAACTCGTAGCGATAGCGCAGCTGGAGCCCCAGGTTCTGCACGGTGAAGTCGTCCACCGGATCGCTCGAGGGGACCGCGCTGCCATTCTCCGCGCGGTACGCCTGGCGCAGCTTCGCGCTGAGCGCGATGACCTGGAGCTTGAGCCGCAGCTCATGACGACTGGTCATGATCCAGTTGAATCCCGCGTTGAAGTTAGTCTGACGCTCCTCGAAGCTGCCGATCAGGTTGTCGTGTTGCCAGATGAGCCAATCGGGCGTGTAGTCGTGCAATACGCCGACATAGAGATTGAACTCGTCGTTGATGAAGTAGCGCGGCTCGACGCTCAGCGTGTAGCCTATCCTGTCGTTGCCCGAGAGGCCCCCGCTGAACAGATTCGCCTCGACCTCGTAGCCCCAGCGGCCGATGCGCGGACGTTCGTAGTCGAAGTAGCTGTTGAAGTTGGGCGGCAGCCAGAGATTGCCATTGCCGCGCGTCAACATGTCGTCGTAACCGGCGCTGTTGACGTTGATCTGACCGTACTCGTAGGCGCCGTTGCGCAGCCGGCTCTCGCGGCTGATACGAAACTGATGATTTCCGAGATCGCCGTGATCGTTGTAGAAGGTGCTGACGCGCCAGCGCCAGTCCTTCGAGCTGTAGCGTGAACTTTCCGGCAGCTCCGTGAAACGCTTGTTCACCTGGTAGTGCAGGTAGTTGGTGTTGTTTCGCTGCAGATAGCCGGCGTCGTTGATCTCGAGCTCGTCGCCGAAGTGCATGGCAATCACCTGCTGGCGCCAGCCCCGGTCCATTTCGTAGTCGGCCCAGAGTGTGGCGCCGGTGTCGCGGCTGTGAGATCCCGCCTCGTCGATGTCGCTGGCGAAGACGCGCGTGCGCACGTTCAAGCGCGATGTCGGTCTCCAGTTGTGATCGATGCCAACCACGCTCGCGCGCCGGTCCAGCCACGGCCGGTCGACCCACGTCGCCATCAGGCCGACGTTCTGCTTGCTGAAGTCGCGCACCAGGCGCCCGGCGGCGAAGGTACGGCCCGCCGCCTCCGCTTCATCCGCGCCGAACAGGCCGTACTTCGTGTCGCCCATGCTGCCGTTGAGCTTGAGGGCCGCGGTGATGTCCCCCGCGCCCGCGCCGTCGTCGGCCGGGCCGCCCACGCGCCGCGTGTACAGCAACTGGCTGAAATCCGACGGTGTCGTGAATTCGAAGATGCCCTGGTTTTCGGTGAAGAACGGACGCTTGTCGCTGATGAAGGTTTCAGTGGCGCTGAAATTCACGACCAGGTCGTCGCTCTCCACCTGGCCGAAATCCGGGTTCACCGTCGCGGTGAGCTGCATCTGGCCGTTCGGCTTCCAGAAGAAGTCCGCGCCGGCGTCGCCATCGCTGCTGCTGCCCACGTTGTCGTAGAGGCCGGACACGTACGGCGTGACCGCCAGCAGCGACTGGCTGTAGTTAGCCACCTCGATGGGCGTGAAATCGGACAGGAACCGCGGCCGCTCGAAGCTCGCCTGCGGCCACGCGAAGCGCTCGCCGGTCGAGCCGACGATGCGCGCGACGTAGATGCCGAGCTTGCGGTTTCCATTCGCGTGGCGCATCGGTGCGATGTACCAGGGGATCAGCACCTCTACCGTCCAGCCCGCCTCGTCCCGGGAAACCGCGTGCCGCCAGTTTCCATCCCAGTCCGAGTTGAAATTGTTCTCGTTGGTGATGATCGAGTCGCTGATGCCGCCCGTGCAGCTCACGGTGAAGTCATAGCCGGTCCGACGATCACCGTCGAAATCCACCATCACGTTGATGCGATCGACCTGGTCCTCGAAATCCCGCTGCACGCGTTGCAGCGTCATCGGCACGGCAGCGGGCTGTGCATTGCGGAATGCCACGGCCAGCCCATCCGGGGTGGCGAGGATCCAGGCTTCGGTCGCCAGGGACGCGGGCTCGCCGTTCAGCGGCTGGGTCTTGCGGAAGTCGGTGACGTGTTGCGCATCGCGCCATTCGTCGAGGTCGATGTGTCCGTCGATTTCGATCGCGCTGGCCGGCAGCGCGGCGCCGACGAGAAACGCAGCCAGCGCCCATCGGGCCAGGTAGCGGACACGTTCAAGTGACCCGCCCATCTCATGTCTCACCACGGTTTCTCCAAGGTTGCGCGGTCGCGCGCGTCAGGTGAGACGATCCGACGCCGTTCCGGGTTGCAACGCCCCGGCGCGCCCGAGGGCGCGCCGAAGCGAATGCGAACGGTGGATCTCGTCCAGGGCATCCATGCCCATTACCTCAGATTTTCGCCAGCGCCTGCTCCAGGTCCGCGATCAGGTCGTCCGCGTTCTCGATGCCCACCGAGATGCGGATCATCGCGTCGGTGATCCCCAGCCGGTCGCGGGTCTCCTTCGGGACACCCGAATGGGTGGTCGAGGCCGGATGCGAAATCAATGTCTCGGTACCGCCGAGGCTGACCGCGAGCTTCATCACCTGCAATCCATCGAGCATGCGGAAGGCTTCGGCTTCTCCGCCCCGGATCGAAAACGAGAACGTCGACCCGGCACTCTTGCACTGCCGATTGAAGACCTCGATGCGCGGATCGCCCGGCTTGAGGTGTCCGAGATAATTGACGCTCGCGATTTTCGGGTGCTGCGCGAGAAAACCGGCGACACGCGCGGCGTTGTCCGAAGCGGCGCGCATGCGCAGGCTCAGCGTCTCCATCGAACGCATGATCATCCACGACGTGTTCGGATCGAGCTGTGTGCCGAGACTGCTGCGCAGGCTGCGCACCGGCATCACGAGCGACTTGGGACCGACGACGCCGCCCGCCACCAGGTCCGAGTGACCGCCGACGTACTTGGTCAGCGAATACAGCACGAGATCCGCGCCGTGTTCGAGCGGCTTCTGGAACACCGGGCCGAGGAACGTGTTATCCACGGCGACCGGAGGACGATGCCCACCCTGCTGACCGGCTATCCACTCGGACGCCTCGCGCCACAGCGGCAGATCGACGAGGCCGTTCGTGGGATTCGCGGGAGTCTCCGTCATCAGCAGACCCACCTTGCCGCCACGCGCCTTCGCTTTCTCGAGCGCGGACTTCGCCCCCGCCATCACCGCGTCGCGATTGATCGCGTCGGCCACCGCGACGGCATTGATGCCAAACGCCGGCATGGTGCGGTCGATGAGGGTCTCGGTGCCGCCGTACAGCGGCTGGCTCATCAGTAGATAGTCGTTGGGCTTGAGGAACGCCCACAACGTGGTCGAGATCGCCGACATGCCGCTCGAGAAGACGGCGGCGGACTCGGCCCCCTCCCACAACGCGAGCCGGTCCTCGAGCACTTCGAGGTTCGGATTGTTGAAGCGCGAATAGACCAGGCCCGCGGCCTGGCCCGGCGGCGGCTGCTTGCGACCCGACGTGTAATCGAAGAAATCCTTGCCGTCCTGCGCGTTGCGGAAAACGAAGGTCGAAGTGAGGAAGATCGGTGGTTTGAGCGCCCCTTCGGACAGAGCCGGGTCGTATCCGTACCCCATCATCTGCGTTTCGGGTTGCAGCACGCGGTTCCCAAGCTTTCGCTTGTGGTAACTGTCGACGCCCATGGAAGGCTCCTAAATGTTCAAGATGCCCGATCCTAGCTCGATAACGCTTCCTCCGACGAACACTTCGTTGTCAGTATTGACTTCCAGGTGAAGCGTCGATGGACGACCGACGAATTCTCCCTGGCTGATTTCGAAATTCAGCGGCGGACGCCGCCCCATCGCGACGAACCATGCCCCGAGGTTCGCGCACGCCGATCCGGTGGCCGGGTCCTCGAGGATGGCATCGCCATCCGGGAAGAAGAACCGGCTCAGGATCTTCTTTCCGCCGACCGAGGCGAACACGTATGCCTGGCTGCGGCCGTCGACGCTCTTGAGCTTTTCGAACGCGTCCGGCCGAGGTCGCGCCTTGCGCACGGCCGCCTCGCTCGTCAACGGGATCACGAGCTGCTCGCGGCCGGCCTTCACCCACAGCGGCTGGAAGCCGATGTCGCCGGGCTCGAGACCTAACAACCGCGCGATCTCCGCGGGCTGCGCGTCGACGAGGCGTGAGCTCCCCGCGACCGCGCGCAGCGTCCAGTGATCGCCGTTCGAGGTCACCGGGATGATCCCGGCCCGCATCTCGAGCCCGAGCTGGTCGCCGCCGAGCCCGAGTGCGCGGCAGACGTGCGCCGTGCCGAGCGTGGGATGACCCGCGAACGGCATTTCATAGGCCGGCGTGTAGATGCGTACCAGCGCGGCGGCGCGCTTCGACGGCAGGATGAACGTGGTTTCAGAGAGATTGAACTGGCGCGCGATCGCCTGCATCTGATCGGCGTCGAGATCCTTGCCGTCTTCGATGACGGCGAGTGGATTGCCGGACAGGCGCGCGTCGCCCGCGGTGAACACGTTGAGGATGCGGAACTTGAGCTGCATCCAGGGATTATAGACGGTGCCTGGCACGGAAAAGCCGGGAGAAGCTCGAGACCCGAAAATCATCGGTACGTGATCGCTTCTCCCGGCTTTTCCGTGCCAGGCACCATCTTCACGCCGACTGGGCGAGATCTCCGAACTGCAGCGACGCGAGGCGCGCGTACAGCGCGTTGGTGCGCAACAGGTCCGCATGGCGGCCGATGCCCACGATGCGTCCCCGGTCGATCACGACGATGCGATCGCAATTGACCGCGGTAGCGAGGCGGTGCGCGATCACGAGCGTCGTTCGGTTGCGCATGAGCTTCTCGAGCGCATCCTGCACCAGCCGCTCGCTCTCCGAATCGAGCGAGCTGGTCGCCTCGTCGAGCAGCAGGATGGGCGGGTTCTTGAGGATGGCGCGCGCGATGGCGATGCGCTGCTTCTGGCCGCCGGAAAGCCTGGCACCCTTCTCTCCGAGGAAGGTGTCGTAGCCGTCGGGTAGTTTGGAGATGAACTCGTCGGCCGCGGCCGCGCGCGCCGCCTCGACGATCTCGGCGTCGCTCGCCCCCGGCCGGCCGTAACGGATATTCTCGCGCGCGCTCGCGCCGAAGATCATCGTGTCCTGCGGCACGAGCCCGATCCGCGCGCGCACCGCGGACGGATCGGCGCGCGCGATGTCGACGCCGTCGACCAGGATGCGTCCCGACGTCGGCTCCCAGAATCGCAGCAGCAGCTGGAACACGGTGCTCTTGCCCGCGCCCGACGGCCCCACGAACGCGACGTTCTCGCCCGGCGCGATCTCGAGATCGAAGTGGTCGAGCGCGCGCGTTTGCGGCCGCGACGGGTAGTTGAACGACAGGTGTTCGAAACGGATGGCGCCGCGCGGGGCGGCGAGCGGCTGCGGATCCGCCGGCGTCTCGATCGTGGGGCGCGATTCGAGTAGTTCGACCGTGCGTTCCATCGCGCCCGCCGCGCGCTGCAGCTCGCCCCACATCTCCGACAGCGCGGCTACCGAGCTCGCCATGAAGATCGCGTAGCTCAGGAACTGCGCGAGCTCGCCGCCGGTCATGCTGCCGTCGAGCACCGAGCGCGCGCCGAGCCACAACACCAGCGTCACGGAAGAGAACATGCACACGACCGCGACCGCGAGCATCCAGGCGCGCACGCGCATGCGGTGGATGGCGGTGACGAAGCTGTCGCGCACGGCGTTGTCGTAACGCTCGCCGTGCAGCGCTTCGAGCGTGTAGGCCTGCACGGTCTGGATCGCGTTGAGCGTTTCGCCCGCGAGGCCCGAAGTGTCGGCCACGCGGTCCTGCGACTCGCGCGAAAGCCTGCGCACGCGCCGGCCGAAGATCAGCATGGGCACGAGCACCGTCGGAATGAGCGCGAGGATGATGAGCGCCAGTTTCAGGCTGGTGAACAGCAGCAGCGCCAGCGAGCCCGCGAAGCCGATGGAGTTGCGCAGCAGGATCGAAAGGCCCGCGCCCGAAATGGACTGGATCAGCGTCGTGTCGGTGGTGAGCCGCGACAGCACCTCGCCGGTCTTCGTCACTTCGAAGAACGCCGGGTCCATGCGGATCACGCGCCGGTACACCGCGCTGCGGATGTCGGCGACGACGCGCTCGCCTATCCACCCGACCAGGTAGAACCGCAGGCTCGCGAACGCCGCGAACACGCCCGCCGCCGCGAGCAGCAGCAGGAAGTAGCGATCGATGGCGGCGGCGTTGGCCGCCGTGAAGCCCTGGTCGATGACGTTGCGCAGCGCCATCGGCAGCGCGAGCATGGCGGCGGCGGCGATCAGCAGGGCGAGCAGCGCCAGCACCATGCGCCCGCGATACGGGGCGAGGAACGGCAGCAGCGCGCGCAGGGGTTTGAGAGACCGGGACTTGGGTCTTTCTGAGGAGTTAGGAGGGGTCACGGAACTTGAGTTTCCCCAGGTTCAGCTCCCACCACATGCGGAAATCGCCCGCGAGGCTGTAGAACGGATGTCGGAAGGTCGCCGGCCGGTTGTGCTCGAAACGGAAATGCCCGACCCAGGCGAACGCGTAGCCGCAGACGAGCGCGGCGAGCAGCCACTCCGCCTCGCCGCTCACCATCGACGCGAGGATGCACAACACCGCGCCCCAGGTGCCGATGAAATGCAGCGCGCGCGAGGTCGGATGGCGGTGCTCGCTCAGGTAAAAGGGATAGAACTCCGCGAAGCTGCGGAACCCCGAGTCCTTGGGTGCGGCCTGAATTCCCATGATTGGCCGTCATCATCCGGTACTCTGCAGCCCTTCGGCAATGCCCGCGATACACGCGAGCAGCGCTTCGAACAAATCGCGGTCCTGGCGGCCCGTTTCCCTCCATCGCCTTAGTAGATCGACCTGCAGCAGGTTGATCGGGTCCACGTACGGGTTACGCAGGGCGATGGCGCGCTGCAGCGTCGCGTCGCGGTCGAGCAATGCCTGGATCTGCTTCACGAGGAGCACCTGCTCGCGCACCAGCTCGAATTCGTCGCGGATCCGCGCGCGGAAGCGCTTCTGCCCGGCGGGCGCCAGCTCCTCGTACGCGGCCGCGATGTCGAGATCGGTGCGCGCCAGCGAGGCCTCGAGGTCGTCGATCAGCGTGGTGAAGAAGTTCCATCCGGCGTAGGCGGATTGCGCGGTAGCTAGTCCGAATTCGTCGATGGCGGCCTTGAGGCCTTCTCCCGCGCCGTACCAGGCCGGCAGCATGTGGCGCGACTGCGTCCAGGCGAAAACCCACGGGACCGCACGCAGCGCCTCCAACCCGTCCTTCCCGGGCCGCACCGCCGGGCGGGAGCCGATCTGCATGCGCGTGATCACGTCGAACGGCGTGACGGCCTGGAACCACGCGAAGAACTCGGCGTCGCCGTGCACGAGCTTGCGGTACTGCTGGCGGCTGACCGCGGCGAGCCGCGCCGCGAACCCCACCTGCTCCGCGGAGGGAATCATGCCCTGCGCATTGCCGCCCAGACTGCTCGCGAGCGCGTTGAACGCGCGCTCGAGCGTGCGCATCGCGATGGGCCGGAGTCCATAGCCCTGGTTGATCACCTCGCCCTGCTCGGTGAGGCGCAGCACACCGTTGATCGTGCCGGCGGGCGCGGTGCGGACCAGCGAATCGATGCGCGATCCGCCACGCGCGACGCTGCCGCCGCGCGCATGGAAGATGACGTGGCGTTCGTTAGCCG
This sequence comes from Pseudomonadota bacterium, assembly GCA_023433465.1. Classification (GTDB taxonomy): domain Bacteria; phylum Pseudomonadota; class Gammaproteobacteria; order Steroidobacterales; family Steroidobacteraceae; genus CADEED01. The sequence continues at coordinate 20,094 of JAEZCR010000180.1, forward strand.
CGGCCAGCGCAGCCGAGAGATCCGCCTGCGCGCGATAGGCCGCGAAGCGCGCGGCGCAGATGCCGGCGTCCTTGTTCGGATCCGAGTACCCGATCAGCGCGCACTGCGTGTTGCCGCGCGCCTCCAGATGGCGTCGATAGAGCGGATCGCCGAGCAGCGTGCGCATGATCTCGCCGCATCGCTCGAGAGCCTCGACCGATTCGAACATCGGCGCGATGTCGACTGCGACCTCGCCGCTCACGCGGTCGTAGGCTTCCGCCCAGCGCGCGAGCAGCAGCGGCGCGAGCACGTCGTCGGCGCCGGTCGTGCCGCTCACGACGTAGTAGCCGATGGCATCCTTGCCGTAGCGATGCCGCGCCTGGATGATCGCCTCGAACACGCCGAGCGTGCGGCGCCCGAGCGCGTCCAGCTCCACTTTCACGCCGGCATCTCGTTCGATCGCCTGCACGAGCAGGTCGTGCCGTTCGGCCGCGCCGCGCGTCATCCATTGCGGGTCGTCGAGGCCCTGGCCGATCACGAGGTGATGAATCTCGGCGTGCTGCCGCAGATCGAGCCCCGCGAGATGAAAGCCGAAGGTCTCGACTCGACGGATGAGCCGCTGGACGTTGCCCCAGCCCGCGTAGAAGCCGCGATTCGCGCGCAGCGACGCGGAAATGATCTTGAGATCGCGCAGGAACTGGTGCGGGCCTTCGTAGCCGTTCGGCCGCTGGTCGTAGGTCAGTCGCAGCCGCTCGCCGACCTGGCCGAGGAACACGCGATACGGCATGCGATCGTGGCGCGCGGGCGTGATGCCGAGCGCGCCCGGGATGAGCGTCGAGTACAACTCGATGCGTTGCGTGAGCTCGGGCGAGACGGCGCTGCGGCTCGCGCTCTGGGACAGGAGCTGCGCGAGCGACTGGCACTCGATGAAGTAGGCGTTGACGATCACCTGCTGCTGGCGCGCGAGCGTCTCGCGGATCGTCTTGGCGTGCACGTCCGGATTGCCGTCCATGTCGCCGCCCACCCAGGTTCCGAAGCGGATGATGTTCGGCAGTTCGAGCGAGTCCGGCGAAACGCCGTACAGCTTGCCGAGCACTTCGGCGAGTTCGTCGTAGAACTCGGGAACGATGCGGTAGAGGATCTCGGCCAGGTAGAACACCACGTGTTCGCGCTCGTCGGCGACCGTGAGGCGTTCGCGCGGGTGATCCTCGGTCTGCCAGGCGGTGGTGATCTCCGTGCGCACCCGGCTCCAGTTGTGCCGCAGTTCCTGCGGCGCGAGCGTCGGGTCGAGCCGGTCGAGCAGTAGTTCGGCGATGCGCTGATTCTTGCGCAACATGGTGCGACGCGCGCTTTCGGTGGGATGCGCCGTGAACACGGGCTCTATGCTGATCTTGCGCAGCAGCTCGAGCATCCCGGCGAGAGTGAGGCCGCGCGCCTTGAGGTCGATCAGCGCGGCTTCGACGCCGCCCGGCTGCGCGCGCTCGCTCGCCTCGAGGAAATAGCCCCGGCGGCGCCGGATGCGATGGACCTTCTCGGCGAGGTTGACCGCGCGGAACCACATGGAAAACGCGCGCGCCAGGTCGCGCGCGACTTTGGGCGCGCGGCCACGCAGCTGTACCGACAGCTCGGCCGCGGCTTCCTTGTCGCCGGAACGCCGGCGGATGGACAGGCGCCGATCCTTTTCGACGAGGTCGAACAGCGCCTCACCGCCCTGGTCCTTGAGCACGTCGCCGACCAATGCGCCCAGCACGTGCACGTCGTCGCGCAGCGCGGAATGCTTGGCCGGAAACTGGATGTCGTCGCGCCTCACGAGGCGCGGAATTCTACAGGGAATGCCTGACCTCGCGTATCGTCAGGCCCGAGGAAATCAGCCGCTTGACCGAATCATCGCGCGACCGGATCGGAATGCTCTTCGTGGCAGGCGCCGCCATGCTGTTCGCCAGCAAGGGGTTGTTCGCCAAGGCGTTGTACCAGCGCGGAGTCGGCTTCGAACTTCTGGTCACGGTGCGCGCCGTGCTCGCGATGCCATTGTTCGCGTGGGTGGCATGGCGCGGTGGCCCGGGATCCTCTACGTCCGCCGGATCTCCGCCGCTGCGCGCCCACGCGGTCTGGGCGGCGGTGGCCGCCGGCGCGGTGTGTTACTACGTGGGCGCGCTCGTGGATTTCTGGGCGCTCACCATGATCGACGCCTCGATCGAGCGCGTGCTGCTGTTCAGTTACCCGGCCATGGTGGTGCTCATCGATTCGTGTTTGCGGCGGCGGATGCCGCGGCGGGGCGTGTTCGCCGCGATGCTGGTCACGTATGCCGGCATCTTCTTCGCGATGGGCGGCATCGATCTCGCGGAGCTGCGCGACAACCTGTTCGGCGCGGCGCTGGTGCTGGTCGGCGCGCTCACCACGGCTATCTACTTCCTGATCGGCGCGCGTTACACACACGAGCTCGGCAGCGCGCGTTTCGCGGCCATCGCGATGGGGTCGGCCGCGCTGATGCTGGCGCTGCACTTCGCGCTGTTGCGCCCGCTCGGCGAACTGGGGTCGATAGATGAGCTAGCGGCGCTGGACGAGCTAGCGGCGCTGGGCGCGCCCGACTGGACGCTGCTCGTCATCCTCGCGATCGCCTGCATGTTCCTGCCGGGCCTGATGCAGGCCGAAGGGATGCGCCGCGTCGGCGCCCAGCGCGCTGCGATCGGCAGTACCGTCGGACCGCCGACCACGATCATCCTGGCGGCGCTGTTCTTCGCCGAGCGGCTCACGGCGTGGCAGCTCGTGGGCAGCGCGATGATCGTCGGCAGCGTGTTGCTGCTCAGCCTCGACAAGGCGCCGCCGGCCGGCGATTGAGCCCGGCCGCGTTCAGGGCGGCGTTTCGCCGCGGAACCAGGCGCCGGATGGCCCCGAGAAGAGCACGACCATCGCTGCGATCTGCAAAACGATCTGGACGACAACCGCCGCAATTCCCACCACTGGAGCCTGGCCGATGTTGGCGAGGATCGACAGCGCCGAAAGCGGCAGGCCGATCAGGAACGCGACCAGGTAAGTGATTCGTGCCCAGTTGTGGCCGCGCTCGATCATCGCGACCAGGAATGCGGTCAGCGCCCAGATGGCCGTGATCGTGCCCGCGACCACGAACATGGACAGCGAGAAGAGCCGGAACAGTCGCCACAGGAAGGTCAACGCCCCCGCCTGGATGAGCAGTGTCAGCCAGAGCAGGCCCACCGCGATCGCGACCTGGCCCGGTCGCGCCCCGCGTTCCTCCCCGAGTGGCGGGACGTCGATCAGTTGCGCCTGGGGCGTACGATACGGGTTGTTGGCGGCGTCGTTCATCTTCGTGCCTCCCATCGTCCCGACACTGATCAGCCGGCGAGCAGCACCGCCTCGGCGTGTTCGAGCTGCTCGGGCGTACCGTACAACACCACGATGTCCCCTTCCATGAACTGCGTGTCGCCGGAAGGATCGCGCCCGAGAATCCCCTGGCGCCGGATGCCCGTGATCGCCACCTGCGCGCCCGCGTGGCGTACGTCGTCGACGGCCTTGCCGATGCACCACGAGCCGGGCGGCACCACCACCGAGCGCACCTGCTCCTCGAACGGCGCGTCGTCGGCGCCATCGCCGCGCGCGATCACATTGCGCAGCATCTCGTAGCGGTTGGCGCGCAGCTCCTCCACCGACCGCATGACGTGCGCGGCGGGAACCTGCAGCGACATCAGCACGTGAGAGGCCAGCATGAGGCTGGCTTCGAAGGCTTCGGGCACGACCTCGGTGGCGCCCGCCTCCTTGAGCTCACGCGAACGCGTGTCGTCCGTAGTGCGCACCAGCACCGGAACGTCGGCGCGCAGGCGGCGCAACGAACGCAGGATTGCGAGCGAGATGCGCGGATCCGAAAAGGAGATCACCACGGCGTTGGCGTTCGCGATCCCGACTTCCTCGAGCACGTGTTCGTCGGTCGAATCGCCATAGACCACGGGCTGGCCGATCTGCCGCGCCGTGCGCACGCGCACCGGATCGAGGTCGATGGCGATGTATTCGAACCCCTGCCCCTCGAGCACGCGCGCGACGTTCTGACCCACGCGGCCGAACCCGCACAGGATCACGTGCTCGCGACGCGCGACGGCCTGCGTGACTGCATCCTCGCGCTCGATGGCGGTCCTGGGCGGTCCGCGCTCGCCGAGCAGCAAACGCGCGATCCGCTTGTTGTTGGACAGGATCAGCGGCGAGGACACCATGGCGACCACCACCGCCACCAGCATCGGCCGCGCGATGGCCGGATCGATGGCGCGGTTCTGCAACAGCAGCGTCAGCAGCGCGATGCCGAACTCGCCTCCCACCGCGAGCGTGAGTCCGGTGCGCAGCGCCTTGAAATTGGAATCGACGAACAGCCGCGTGGCGAGCGCCGCGACGAACGCCTTGATGGTGATCATCGCAACCGCGAGCGCGAGGATCAGCCAGAACTCGGCCCACAACTCGTGGTAGTCGAGCAGGATGCCGACGGAGATGAAGAACAGGCCCAGCAGGATGTCTCGGAACGGGCGGATGACGCTGTCGACCTGGTGGCTGTACTCGGTTTCGGCCAGCATCATTCCCGCGAGGAAGGCGCCGAGCGCCATGGAGAGTCCGGCGAGCTGCGAGGCCCATGCCGCGGCCAGTGCGACCAACAGGACCGCGAGCGTGAAAAGCTCGCGCACCCGGCTGTTGGCGATCACGTAGAGCAACGGCCGCAGCAGCCAGCGGCCCGCCGCGAGCACGACCAGCACGGCGATCGTTCCTTCGAGGACGAGGCGCGCGACCGTGGACACACCGAATGCCTCGCTGCCCGGCGCAAGCGCCGAGGCCAGCGCCAGGAACGGAACCACGGCGATGTCCTGGAACAATACGACGCTGAACGCCAGGCGCCCATGCGTGCGGTTCAGCTCGGCGCGTTCGGCGAGCAGCGGCACGATGAGCACGGTGGAGCTCATCGCGACCACGCCGCCAATCACGATGCTCTGGGGCCACGGAAGCCCGAACAGGTGCACGATGGGCGCGACGACGGCGGTCGTTCCGAGGACCTGCAGCGAACCGAGCCCGAACACCTCGCGACGCATCGCCACCATGCGCGGCCACGAGAACTCGAGACCGAGCGTGAACAAGAGGAACACCACGCCCAGCTCCGCCAGCAGGTGCGTGGTCTCGGACTCGGGAAAGACTCCCGCCGCGTGTGGCCCGAGCGCCAGGCCGACCGTCACGTAGCCGAGGATCGTGGGAAGTCCCAGCCGTCGCGCCAGGGTGACGACGAACACCGAGGCAGCTAACAGGACGATGATGAGTGCGAGAGGCGATTCGGACATCCGGCCCGGAAGTTAGCATGGGGCCGAACGTCATTTCCCGGCAAAGGTGCCGGATTCCGGGTCCGGCACCCTTGGCCAGGAAACGGGTGTCACCCCACTTTCCTGAACATCCCCGGCTGGTAATCGCCGGCCGGCGTGCGGAATCCTATGTTCAACCTGTTCCAACCATTGATCGCGATGATGGCCAGCGTGAGCTGGGCCAGCTCGGCATCGCCGAACTGCGAGCGCGCGAGTTCGTAGACCTCATCCGGTGCATGCCCCTCCGCGATCAGCGTCAGTGCCTCGGTCCAGGCCAGCGCGGCGCGTTCGCGCCCGGTGTACAGGTGTTCGGCCTCGCGCCACGCGTTGAGAAGATAGAGACGCTGCTCGGTTTCCCCTGCGGCGCGTGCATCCTTGGCGTGCATGTCGAGGCAATATGCACAACCGTTGATCTGCGAGGCGCGCATCTTCACGAGTTCGAGCAGCGGGTGCTCGAGACCGGATTCGTTGACGACCTTCTGCATGGCGAACAAGGCATGCGCGACCTGCGGCGAAGCTTTCGACCAGTCGAGACGTTTCATGGGTGACTCCTTTTCAGTCGATGTCACCCCGTAGACGGAACGGGACGCGCGGCTGTGACAGCCCACGGAATATCAGCGCACGTCCCCGGCCGCAAAAGCCCGCAGCTTGTCGGGATTCAGGATGCTGTACACACCGAGGATGCGCCGACCGTCCGTGCGGATGCTGATCACCGAAATCAGCCGGTCCTCGAACAATGCGGCGATGCCGGGCTCGCCGTTGATCGAGATGTCGCGGAATTCCATCTGCGCGAGGTGGCGATGGAACACACCGAGTGCGAACCGCGCCACATGTTCGGCGCCGGTGATGACTTTCTTCGCGGCCTTCGTCTTGCCGCCGCCATCGGAAGTCCAGGTTGCATCGGATGCCAGGACTTCGATCAGCGAAGCGGGGTCCTGCGACTGGACGGCCGCGACCAACCTGTGCAGCAGTTTCGTGCGTGCTTCGTTGCTCACCTGCACGCGCGGTTGCTCCGCGCGCACACGCTTGCGCGCGCGGGTGACGATCTGCCGGCAGGCGACCTCGCTCTTGCCGAGTATCTCGGCGATCGCTCCGTAATCCGAATCGAACAGGTCGTGCAGCAGGAACGCGGCCCGCTCCTCGGGCGCGAGTCGCTCGAGCACCGCGAGGAAGGCCACCGACAGGTCCGAGGCCAGCTCCGTCGCGCGATCCGCCGGCGGCGCCGTGTCCATCGTCAGCGGCTCCGGCAACCACGGACCCACGTAGGTTTCCCGTTCGGTGCGCAGCTGACGCAGACGATCGATGCACAGCCGCGTGGTTGCCGTGACCAACCAGGCCTCCGGCGCCCGGATGTCGTGCCCCGCGCGATCCCAGCGCAGCCACGCCTCCTGCACCATGTCCTCAGCCTCGGCCCGCGAGCCGAGCATGCGGTAGGCAATGCCGTACAGGCGCCCGCGGTATTGCTCGAAAGTTTCGGTGCGTTCCATGGCACCTCAGACGTTGAACGAAGCCCTGCTGTGACAGCGAGCGGAGCCGCAGGTGCCTGGCAACGAAATCCGGGAGAAGTCGAGAGTTCAGCCATTCAGTGCGACCAGCTGCCGCGGCTTCTCCCGGATTTTGGTGCCTGGCACCATCTTCGGCGAAAACGTCGAACAGCGCGCCCGGAAGTGCCCGGCTTATCCCGGAATTTCCGTGCCAGGCACCCTCTTCAGGAGCCCATGAAGACGGTGGTGTCGTACCGCTCGAAGTTCTGCAGCGCCCGCCGATAGGAGTTGTGCACCATCCGCTCCGCCACCTTGTCCGCGCGCGGCGAAAGCAACATGCGCAACACGACGTCGTCGGCGGGACGCGTCTTGTCGTCGCCGAGGTACTGCTCGATGAGTTTGGTCACGCGCGCGCACATCTCGTTGGTGAAGCGCAGCCGGGCGCCGTCGTGGACCGAATCCTGCGCCGGGCCATATGTGGCGCGAGCCTCGCCGGTCAGCTCGCTGAGAAAACTCGCCATGAGCCGCGCCTTGTCCGCCAAACCCATCTCGCTGAAATAGGTGATTTCGGACTGCAGGTTCATGGCGATGCCGATCAGGCTGCGGGGAAGAAGTCGATCGGCTTGCTCACGGTCAGCGGCTCGACGTCGGCGGCCTTGAAGCGGATCTGGCGCACGCGCGCCACGATCTTCTTCTCCAGCTCGGGATCGTTGAGCTCACTCGATACGACGCGGCACATCGTGATCTCGCCGGTCGGCGCGATCGTGAATTCGAGCACCACCTTGCCCGCGAGCTCGGGTTGCTCGCGCAACGCGCGGCCATAGAGCGCGTACAGCGCACCCTTGTTGCGATCGAAGACGATCTCGACTTCCTCGCGCGCGCGCGAGGCCTTGCCGCTCGAGCCCGTGCGTTGCACGCGGCCGCCGGCGTTCGGATCGAGACCCGAAGCGTGGCTGACCTGCGTCGTGGTATGCGTGCCGATCGCGCCCGCTCCGCCGCCGAAACCGCGCGCCATGTTGGACGTATTGATGCCGCCCGACGCCCGCCCGGCCGCCGAGGTGATGAGGTTGCGCTCCGAGCGCGCATCCTCCACCGGCGTCTTCATCTGCGGATCCTGCAGATCGAGATTCTGGTCGCGCAGCGCGGCAAGTTCGTCGGCCAGCGCGAGCATGCCCTGGTTGCGCACGTTCGGCTTCGGCTTCTCGACCGGCTTCTGTTCCTGCGGCTTCGGCTTCTCTGGCTCCGGCTGCTTCTCGGGTTCCGGCGGCGGTGGCGGCGGCGGCTTCTCGACGATGAGCTGAACTTCGCGCTTGGGCAGGTCTTCCGCCGTGTACTTCGGCCGCTCGGGTTGCGGCAGCAGCCAGATGATGATCGCGACGATCGTCGCGAGGATGATCAGTACGCGCAGGAGTTTCTTGAACTTCTGCTCGTTCTCCTCCTCGCGCGACCACGGGAGTTCGAAACTCCGGAAGAAAGGCGCCAGCCCGAGGTTCATGCGCCGCCTCCGGTCGCCACCTCACGCTGGATCACGGCAAGCGATACCTTGCCGAAATCCGCCGCCGTGGCGGTCGCCATGACGCGCTTGAGCACCGCGAACGGCGTGCCCTTGTCGCCCATGATGGTGACCTCGCGTTCGGCGAGATCTTCCTGGGCGGCCTGGCGCAGGCTGGTGTCGGCCTGTTCCTTGAGTGCCGCGCGCAGCGGCTCGATGACGAGCTGCGCGTCGTTGCCCGTGAGATCGGCGACCTTTGCGACGATCCGGCCATTCACCAGCAGGTCTTCGGTCGTGACCATGACGACCACGGTCTCACGCGGCTTCAGTTCCGCGATCGATTGCGGGATCGTGATGTTCTTCGTGTTGGGCAGGATTTCGACGTCCGAGCTGTGCAGCAGCAGGAAGACGACCAGCATGGTCAGCATGTCGATGAACGGCACCAGCGCCATGTGGCTGCCGCCATGCGATCGCTGGCGATGTTTCTTGATGCGATAGGAGATCATTTCCCACCTCGCGCGGCGGCGCCCGTCAGCGGCGCATCACCCACCGAGATGTCCGGGAACAGCTCGACATTCTGCATGCCGATGCCGGCGCGGTTCTGCCACACGCGCACGTTGTCCATGGTCTGCACGAGCACGTCGTACGGAATGTTCTGCTCGAGCAGCACGCTCGCGGCCAGCACCGTCGGGTAGCGGGCCTTCACTTCCTGCAGGAAGGTGGATAGTCCCGTGTAGTCGTACTCACCTTCGACCTTCGGCAGCGTCCGCAGGATGCCGGAATTGCGATCGGCGATTTCGATCTTGTCCTGGCGCACGATCACCTCGAGATTCAGCCCTTTCGGAAGCTCCGGCACCGAGGAGTTGGGCGCCGGGAGATTCAACTCGAGGATGTTCGTGTGCGAGAACACCGCGGTGAACAGCAGGAAGAACACCAGAATGACCATCATGTCGATCATCGGCACGATGTTCAGATCGTGGCGGCCCTTGTACTTCGCATGGTTGCGAATGGAACGGGCGGCGAGCTTGGATGCGGCCATCGGTGTTTCTCTGCGCGTTACCGGTCTTTCGTCGTGGGGTCGGTCGTCCGTGTGACGCGATCAGGCGGGTCGCGGCACCGGCGAGCGCGGCATTCCAGGCTGCGGCGACGGGGCCGCCGGCTCGGAATAACGCTCGGTGATCGAGTTGAGGAACTTCACGACCGCGATTTCCAGGCTGTCGATGAGCGCCGTGGTCTTCGCTTCGAGGAACATGTGAGAGAGCAACAGCACGATGGCCACGAACAGACCGGAGGCGGTCGCGTTCATGGCTTCGGAGATGGCGGCCGCGAGCAGGCCGGCCTTCTCGGCCGGGTTCGCCTGCGATACCGCGCCGAACGCGTGGATCAGCGCGATGATGGTGCCCAACAGACCGATGAGCATGCCGACGTTGGCGAGCGCCGCCAGATACGGCGTGCGCTTTTCGAGCCGCGGGACGATCTCGAGCAGCGACTCTTCCATCGCCTGCTGGATGTCGTCACGGCGGCGCGCCGTCGCGAGTCGCGCGAGGCCGTACTTGAGCACGGTGCCGATCTGCGCCTGCGAGTTGTTCGCGAGCGTGATCGCCTGTTTGAAGTTGCCCGCGCCGAGGTGCGGGGCGACGTCGTCCCACAGGTTGCGGTTTTTCATGGTTTCTTTCGTCAGGTAGAACCAGCGCTCGATCGCGATGGCGACGCCCACGACGAAGATGATTCCGAGCGGGAAGAGAACCAACCCGCCGTCCTTGAAGAAATTGATGATCGTATTGAACCAGCTCACGGTGGATTCTCCTCAGAATCGGGAATGCAGAAACGCCCCCAAGCAAGGGCAAGGGCACGACAAGATTGCGTTACATAACTGACAAAAACTGTTAATCACTTCTCGCTCTTGTTGGCGGGGGCGGCCTCGTTAGGCTGCAGCGCTTCGAAGTAGCGATTCTGTCGGCGAAACACGTCACGATCGACGGGCTCCAGGACCTCGTCGAGCAGGCTGTTCACGGGCCGCCCCACGAGATCGCCGAGCTCTGCACTACGCCAGGGCACGATGTACAGCACCTTCGGCAGTTCGCGGTTGCCCGTGATCTGCGTCGCATCGAGATCGAGATAATCCTTCGCGCCCGGCTTCGCGGCGGGTTTGTTAGGCGTGGCCGCGGGCCTCGCGGGCGCAGGCGCGGGCTTCGCCGTCGTTCGGGCCGGCGGCGCTTCCTCCGCCTGCGGCGCGGCAGATGGCGCTGATGCCGGGGCCGAGGTGTTCACGCCGGGTTCCATCGAGTCGTTGGGCGATGCGGCCTGCGGCGCGTCCGGCGGAGTCTGCGCGAGCGCGCTGACCGCGAGCAGCAGCAACGCGACGCCGAGTAGTTTGTTCATGTTCCGCTTCCTTCCTGTGTCGGCTGCGCCGACTGCGCCTTCGTGCGCGCGCGTAGTTCGGCGAGCCAGCTCGTCACGGGCTTGTCCTCGCCCGTGAGTTGTTTGTAGGTCTCGAGCTCGGCCTGTGCACTGACCGGATCATCGAGATAAAGATCGAGGAGGACACCCAGATTGCGGTGCGCGGGCGCGTAGGACGGATTCGCCTTGATCGCGCTCTCGTACGCGGCGCGAGCCTCGGCGAACTTGCCCGCCTGGCGCAGCGTCAGGCCGTATTCGTTCCAGGTCTGCGCATCCCAGGGCGCGAGCTCCGTCGCCTTCGCGAGCGCGGCTTCCGACTCCGCGAGCTGGTTCGCATTGCGGTGGAGGATGCCGAGGTTCGCGTACGGTCCGGACAGGTCCGGATACGACTGTGTCATCAGCTGAAATTCGAGGCTGGCCTGCGTGGGATCGGTGCGCATGAGCTGCAACGCCCGCGCGAAGTCGGTCGTGGCGCGGGCCGCCGGCTTCGGAATCACGGGCCCGGGGGGCGCGGCAGCAGTCTGCGACGTGGCCACGGGCGGCGCCGTCGGATCGGCCGGTGTCGCGATCGGCGGATCGGGCAATGCGGGCGGCGGCGGCGCGGCGGGCACGACGGCGTCGAACGACACGCCGATCATCTCGGTCTTGCCGTAACGGCCGGGGCTGAGTTCCGCGAGCGCGGCGAAACTCTTCTTCACGCCTTCGTCGTAAACGTTGTCGCGCGTGCGTTTCGTGTTGATCTCGTGCGTCGAGATCGCCTGCTCTTCGAACGGGAACGCCTGTTCCTCGAGCAGCGAGTTGTATTCCTCGACCTGGTCGGCGTCGAGATTCTTCGGACGCTGCGAGGCCATGATGTCCTGGCCGAGCTTGCGATAGATCTCCGCGATCTCGTAGGTCGCCATGGTCGTGACCTCGGCGACGCGGTAGTCAGCCGCGGCCTTGTATCCGCCGAGCGCCGCTTCCATCGCCTTGCGCTTCTTCGCGAGCGAGGTCTTGAGCGGCAGCACCAGCGCGATCCTGCGGTACTCGTCGCGCGCCGGCTCGGCCAGCGCGAGCTGCGCCTTCGCGGCGAGGTACTGCGTGCGGTCGGTGCGCGCGGCGCCCGCGTTGCGATCCGCCGTGACGATCTCGCGCTGCCAGCGGCGCTGGCCTTCGATGTTGCCGGCCTTGCCCGCGATGTCGGCGAGCTTCTGCCGGGCCTCGATCGAATCGCTCACCGGTGTCGGATATGTGACGACGAAGCGTTCGAGCATGCCGACGGCCTTCGTCGTGTTGCCGGCCTTCGCGTAAAGATCCGCGGCCTGCAGGTTCGCCTCGCGCTGGATGTCGCGCGACTCGGCCGGATTCAGCGCGATGCGCTCGAACTCGAGCGCGGCCTGACCCGCCTGCCCCGTTTCGCCATACGCCACCGCGAGCTTGCGTGTGACGTCGGCCGAGTATTCGCTCTTGGGATTGTTGCTGCGGAAGCGTTCCAGCACCTGGATCGCGCGCGGCCAGTCCTTGAGGTTGATGAGCTGCGCGCCGGCGTCGTACTCGGCCTGCGCGGCGATCTTCGACGTACCCGCCACCGCGGCGATGCGCAGGAAGTCGTCGACCGCGCCGGCGTTGTCGCCGGCCTGCTGCTTGGCTTCGGCCTGGCGATACACCGCCGAGGCGATGCGCTCGGTGAGATCGGCGCGCATCTTGTCGTTCGGCGGCGTGAGATCACGCGCCGCGATGAAGCCCTGCTCCGCCTCGGCGAACTGCATCAGGTCGAAATTCGCCTGGCCGATGATCGTGTACGCGATGCGGCGCTTCGCCGCGTCGGCCGGCGGCTGGTGCGCGAGCACGAGGTTCGCGACCTCGATCGAACGCTGCAGGTCCTTCGTCGCGAAGATGTCCTCGGCGGCGCGGGTCAACACGCCCGAGGCGTCGGGATGTTCGGGGAAACTCGTGCCGAACTTGATGCCGAGATCGACCGTCTGCTTGTGCCACTCCGCCTTGTCGGCGGCCGGCAGCTTCGCCTCGTGTTTGGCCAGCGAGCCGAGCGCGGCGTAAGCCGCGGCCGCGGAGCGCGGGTTGCGCGGGTAGTTGTACGCGGTGCGCGTGAACTCCGCGGCTGCGCTGCTGAAGTCGCCCGCCTCGTACAACGTCTCCGCAAGCAGGTAGTTCGTGCCGAAGGATTCCGGATCGTCCGGGAAGGACTCGAGGTACGTGCGATACCAGCGAGCGGCCTCGAGGTACTCGTCCGCCTTCTTCGACTTCTGCGCGTTGGCGTGGAAGTACGTGGCGACGTCCTTGAGATTGATCTTCAGTTCCTTCGCGATGCTCGGGTAGTCGGCGCGGTTGCGGCCCTGCCAGAACGTCGTGCCGTAGTTGTACAGCGCGACGTATTCGCGCTTGCCTTCCAGCACCAGCTCGGTGAATCCACCCTTGCGGTAGGCCTCGATGGCCTGCATCGAAAGGCCCGGCGAGAACTCGCTGTTCGGCTCGCGCGTCGCGTAGGCGCGGTAGACGGCCGCGGCATCCTGGTAACGCTCCTTCTCGACGTACAGATCGCCGAGCCGCGAATAGATCACGGGCGCGTAGGCGGGATTGCCGTGACCGGAGATGAACCGCTCCATCGCCGCGACGGAGTCGTCGTCGTACGAGAATGTGACGGCCATGACGCGCAGCGTGTCGTCGGCGAGCTCGCGGCTCGCGCGCGGTAGTTTGTCGAGCGGCACGAGCTTCCTGTCCGTCTTCGTGAGCATCGTGCGATCGAGCACGCCCGCGAATTGCGGCAGGCTCTCGTCGTTGAGTCCCTGCTTGAACAGCGACCAGCCGCTCTTGTAGAGGCTCTGGGTCAGGAAGGTCGACTTGTCGCCGCGCGAGACGACGTATTGATAGGCGTCCTGCGCCGCGCGGTAGTTGCGCGCCGAGAACAGCAGCTCGCCGCGGCGGAACTGCACCTCGTCCATCTGGGGTGAGCGCGGATATCGGCGCAGGATGTCGTCGAGCGACGCCAGCGCCTTCTCGGGCTGGCCCGTGGTCTCGTACGCGCGCGCGAGCTGGTAGAGCACCTGGTCGTTGCGCGGGTAGTCAGGGTACGACTTGAGCAGGCTCGTGTAGAGCTTGATCGCCTCGGCGCCCTGCATGTCGAGCGTGCTCGCCTCGCCCTGCATGCGCTCGCCCTCGCCCGCCTCCATGTTGAGGTCGGCGAGGCGGCGCAGCGCCTCGGCGCGCAGCTGCGGATCGGTCTTCTGCAATTCGAGGAAGCGGCGGTAGTTGTCCATCGCGCGCGAGGCGCTGGCTTCTACCTTCTGATCGGGCTGGATCACCACCGGGCGGCTCGGCAGATCCGCGATGGTCTTCTCTTTCTTCTTCGGCGCGGCCGCGGCGTTCAGCGCGACACCTGCGCACAGTGCCGAGATCGCGACGGCGAGTAGTTTGCGCTTCACGGCGCCTCACCCGCGGGTGGCGCCGGCGGCGGAGCGGCCGGATCGGTGGGTGAAGCGGGCGATGCATCCGGCGATTCCGCCTGCGGAACCTCCGCGGGCGGCGATTCCTCGGTCGCCTGCTCGGGCTGGGCCTGCTCAGGCTGGACCTGCTCAGGCTGAACCTGCTCAGGCTGGACCTGCTCGAGCTCGCCCTGCGACTCGCTCGGCTGTCCACCCGCGGGCGCGCTCACCGCGCCCCCGCCGAGCGCGGCCCGGTCGTAGATGGATGCGAGCGCGAAGCGCGCCTGGATCTGGTAAGTGCCGATGCGTTCCTTCTGCTGTTCGAGCTCGCTGCGCGCGAGCGATTCGAGCAATTCGTTCTGCTGCTTCGCGACGTCCGCGAGACGCAGCTGCGCGCCCTCGAGACGCGCACGCAGCGCTTCGACGCGCGCCGCGAATTCGCCGGTGTTGTTGGGCATCGAGCCGCGCGCCTTCTCCACGCGCACCCAGCGGTTCTGCGCCTCGCGCAGCGCCTGGTCGAGATCCTTGAGCGTGCGCCGCTCGTTCCACACGCGCGCCTTGAAGGCTTCGGCGAGGCGCCAGTAGAGCACGCCCTTGGCGAGGCGCGTCTTCTCGCGGATGTTGTTGGTCTCCTCGTCGTCCGGCGCGGTCAGCAGCGCCGCCTCGAGCCGCATGATGCGCGCCCACTGGTCGCGCTCTTCCGCGGTGCCGAGCGCCGCGACGTCCTGCGTGCTTTCGACCTGGTCGAGCACGCCGCCGGCGGTCGCGCGATCCGCGCCGTACTTGTCGAGCCGGCCCGACGCGAGCACCGCGTCCGCCTGCGGCACGCGCTCCGCGTATGCGCGCTCGCGCGTGTCGAGCATGTCGCCGAACGCGACGATGCTGTCCTGCCACCTGGAAAGCGTGCCGCCGAGGAACGCGAGGTCACGGTAGTTCTTCAGACCCTCCTGAAAATCGTGACCGGCCAGGAGGTGATAGAGATAACGCGATTCCGGCGCGTTCGGCAGCTCGCGCAGCTGCCAGAACCAACCGTACTGATCCCTTCCCCTTCCATCGCGTTGCAGCAGCTTGTCGAGCATGGTGCCATCGTTGATCTCGGCGATCGACGAGTCGATGTTCATCGTCTCCGAGTCGAAGGATGCGATGGCCGCTTCGTAGTTCTGGGCGGCCTGCGCGTTCGCGTTCAGCTTGGCGAAGGCGTAGGGAATGGCCAGATAGGCTTCCTGCACGGCCGAGTCGAGGAGGTTGCGGTCGCGCAACTCCAGCCAGGGCGTCAGCGCTTCCTGGAACTGGCCATTGGCCGCGTCGGCCCAGCCGACGCCGAGCAGCGCCTTGTTCGAATACGGACCGTCGAGGCGCACGCGTTGCAGCACGGGCTTCGCGAGATCCGGCTGGTTGTTCTGTAGATAGGCGTAACCGAGCGCGAGGTTCGCGCGATCCTTGAGCGAGCGCAGCTCGCGCCGGCCGGACTCGAGCGAACCGACCGACGTCAGGAACGGATCGGCCTCGGCGATGAGCCCCTTGCGCACCAGCGCGACACCGAGGTTGTACTGCGCGTAGGCCAGCCAGTCCGACTGGTCCTTGCGGCCGCGCCAGGAGTTCAGCAGCGCGATGGCCTCGTCGTATCGCTGCTGGCGCAGCAGGATGTTCGACAGCAGGTGCATGCGCTCGGCCTCGAGGTCCGGCGTGAGCCTGCCCTGCACTTCCTTGATGGCGCGCTCGGCGCGGTCGAGATAACCGCGCGCGTACCAGACCTTGCCGAGATAGAACCACGCGCGGTTGCGCACGCCTTCCGGCACGGAGCGCGTCAGCAGTGTCTCGAAGCGCTCGCCCGCCTCGTTGTGCAGGCCGAGCGATAGATAGAGTCCGCCGAGCAGCAGGTTGGTCTCGGCATCGTGATGCGGCATGCGGCCCCATTGCTGGTAGGCCAGCAGCCGCGTGATCGCCTCGAGGTCCTCGCCCTGGTAGTAATAGAAGAGTGCGTCGCCGAAATGCAGGTCGCGCACGACCGTGGCCGACAGCTTGTCGACCTCGGGCTTCGCCGCGAGCGCGGGCGCCGTCGTCAACGAAGCGGCCATCATCGAGATGGCTGCCGCCGCGAGCTTTTGCAGTCGCTTCACGCTGTCGCTCCGGCGTTATTCCCAGTCCTTGATCGCGAACTCGGGCTGCGCGCGTCGCTGGCGGTCGGTGATCTTGAGCTCAAGGTACTTCGCGCCGACGCCCTTCTCGAACTTGAGGTTGGCGCCGCGCTTGTAGTCGCGCTCGTTGGGGCCCTTGCCGCTGAAGAACGCCACGAGCTCGTGTTCGCCCACCTTGAGGTTGCCGAGGTAGACGCGATGCACGCCGCCCTTGAGCAACGCTTCCGCCTCGCGCGGCGTGTAGAGGTAGTTCGCCACTTCCTTGTTGTCGATCTTCAACGTGAGCGAATCGAGCGCGAAGAATTCACCGATGTCCATCGAGACGAAGATCGCGACCTGCGTGTTCGCCGGGAAGAGCAGTTCCTCCTCCAGCACGAACAATTCGCGATTGAGGTCGACCACGTCTTTCTTGAGATCCTGCACGGTCTCGTCGAGCGAGCGGGTGTCGGCGGGCGGCTCGCCCGGCTCCGGCGGCGTCCCGGCGGCGCCGTCGACGGGTTCGGACAGAAGCGTGCCGACGGGCGCGTCGGAGATCGAGGCATCCGCGGGCGCGGATTCCTCCGCCGCGGGCGACGCCGGTTCCGCGGCCGGGGCCTGCGGCTCCTGCGCTACGGCCTGCGTCGCGAGCACTGCGAAGGCGAGCCAGGCGGCGACACGCGCGAACTTGGTGGGTTTCGGCATAGTTAGACTCGGATTACTCGTCCAGGAGGGTGCGCAGCTCGCGCACGTAGGTTTCTTCGTCACGGGATTTGAATTCACGATGGGCGACGCGCAGCAAGCCCGCGCGATCGACGAACACGACCAGGGGCAGCCGGTCGACGCCGTAGTCCCGGCCGGTATTACGCGGCGTCGACACCAGCAGCGGGAACTGCACGTCCTGCGCGCGCGCGAACTTCTCGGCGCGCGCGAGGTTTTCGTCCAGGTTGACGCCGATCACCACGAGGCCCGCGCTCTTGTATGTGCGGGCGATGCGATCGAGCGCCTCGAGCTGATCGCGACAGGTGTTGCAGCTGCCGCTCCAGAAACTGACTACGACGACCTCGCCGCGGTGCTCGGAGATGCGGACGTTCCGGCCGGAGATGTCGCGCGCCACCAGGTCGGGCGCCGGCTTGCCGACGAGCGCCTCGAGGTCCGCCGCACCCGCGATCGACGCGAGGAACAGGAGCGCGACGACGAGCAGGCACGCGGAAGCATGTGCAGCAATACGCGCACGCGGGGCATCCACGGAACTCACTAACAAACAAGCGCTCACGGTCGGTCCAACAGTTGGTTCGAGCCTGCGGTCACCGGGACAAGCGAAACCGGATTCCACGCGAAATGACGCGAGAAACCCTCGCATAGCCGACTTAACAATGTCAACGAAGCAGTTCCCAGGAGCTGACCATTCTCGGGAGCTCGCGCTCCCCTCTTCACGCCGTCGAAGCGACGGCGTCCGTGCAGGATTGGAGGCCGCTTCGTCATGCGTGGCCGTGCCCTGACTTGTCGCCGGTTACCGACGTGTCAGGGCATGTGCTCCACTTCTCACGCCGTCGAATCGACGGCGTGCGTGAAGTGAAGACGGGCTCCCTCGGCAGCCGCTAGACGGGGCTGCTTATCGTGCCGTTGCACACGGGCTGGAGGATCGTCAGCGCGTCGCGAGCGGCGGAGTTGCCCAGGCCGTGGCGCGGGAAGTAGGCAGCCTGATCGAACAAGGCCTCTTCGCCGTGCAACGCCATGTAGTTGAGCAACACGGTTTCCACGAGCAGGTTGACCGCGTTGGCGGCCGGGCTCGAGTTCGTCATCACCGCGCCCGCGGCGCTCATCGAACCGATCTGCTTGCGGTTGTCGTCGCGGAACGCGACGCGACCCAGCGGACGGTGCACGAGGATCAGCGACGCGGCGGTCGACTGGTTGTCGCTCGCCCAGTCGAGCTTGCCGCGTCCGTCGGCGCTGTTGTTCACCACGCCGTTGGCCGACAGCGAGCCGTCGCTGAAGATGTAGATCATGAGGGGTTTGTTCATGCGGCGCGCGTACTCGAGGCAGGCGCCGATGCAGCGGCCCGCGCGGAAATTGCGCGTCTCGCCGGTGTTGCGGCCCTGGCCGTGGTAGTCGTAGCCGCCCATCGTGATCGTGCCGGCGCCCGCGTAACCGTTGATGACCATCTTCATGACGGCGGCGGTCTTGCGGAATTCGTTGTCGGCGTTGTACTCGGCCTGCGTGAAGATGCCGGTCGGGCCGACGATCTCCGGATCGCGATCCGGGTTGAGCGCCGCTGGCGAGCGGAAGCGGTCTGCCAGGTAGGTGGACTTCACGTAGCCGCACTTCACGAGCTGGCGCAGCGCGGCTTCGTCGGCACCTGCGAGCTTCGGATCGACGAGATCGGTCTTGCGGTGGCCGAGGCGCGTCATCGATTCGAGCACGGCGATGGCGTCCGGCGAGGTTTCGCCCGGGTTGGTTCCCGGCAGCAAACTACTGAGCTCGCCGGTATCGACGAGGCCGGTCACGTCGCTCGCGCGATCCACCTTCGTGGGGCGCGCGGCCGGATTGATCATGGCCGCGGGCGCCATCGAGTTGCCACCCGAGTCCGAGTTCTGCGATCCGATCAGCGTGAGCAGTTCGCCATCCGCGCCGATGCGGTTGATGCCGTACATCGGGTTGTGAGGATTGTTGCCCGTGTCGTTCTCGGAGCGCGCGGCGATGCCGAAACCGTTGGTGTTCGCGCGCGTGGCCGCCTGCGTGGACGCGAGCATGCCGCGCAGGATCGCGCCGTCCGAGTGCCACAGTGCGCCGAATTCATTGTTGACCAGGTTCGTGCCGGCGACGGCGCCCGGAGAATTGGGCGTCATGTTGCCGGGCAGGCCGAGCGTGGCGTAGCCCTGCGTCGAGAGGAAATTCTCGGGCCGTCCGGCCTGGCCGATCAGCATTTCCGAACCGTGCAGGTTGGCGCCACCGGCGAGGTCGAAGGCGATGAACGGCACCTTGCCCGCGCCCGCGGAGATGTTGCAGATGTTGGCCGCGAAGTCCTCGAGCGGCGGGCTCATCGCGGCGTGCGCCCGACGGCCGAACACTGCGCTCAGCAGACCACCGGCGGCGACGATCGCGGGACCGGTTTGAAAACCCTGCGCGATGAAGTCTCGCCGCGTCACGGGGCGCTTGTGGCTCTCGTGGCGTATCGGCTCGTTGAGACCGAGGGTGCGCGGGCTCTTCTTGAGGATGTACATGCTCTTCTCCCTACTGAATCAGCATCGCGCCGCTGCCGAGCACTGCTCCGCAAGCCGCTTTCATGACCGTGCGTCCGCCGGTCGACGCCGAGCCCGACGGGCCCGCGACGAGGCGGTTGACGAGACCCGGTGTCACGTATCCGGTGCCCGGATCCGTCACGCCATTCAACAGTTCGTTGCGGATGTCCGTGGCGCTCAACTCGAACGCCAGGCCCGCGCCAACCGTGTTGTCGATGATCGCGTTGACCAGCGCCTCGCGGTTCGTGGTGTTGGGCGAACCCGCCGTGCCGAATACCGCCGTGGCGGATCCGCCGCCGTCGAGCGAGCCGTAGAACCTTCCACGCAGCGTGCCGTCGTCGACCATCACGTTGCAGTACTGCATCGCGAGCTGCGCGAGCGCGGTCTGCTGCGAGGGGCCGAACGTGCCGAACTTCTCGATCGCCGGCAGCGCCTGCTTGACCAGCGCGTAGGTGTCGCGCACGCGCTGGTGGGTCTGCGGCACGCCCGTGATCTGCGACAACGTCGCGTTGATCTCGTCGAAGGTGCGCAATCCGACGTCGGATTCCGGCGGCGAGTCGACCGGGACGGCCGGCGTCGGCGCCGGCGGCTCCGGCGGCGTGTAACTCAGCGCGCCGATGCGCTCGAACGACAGGAAGTACACGTCGTTGGCGACGGTCGTGTCGATCGGGGCCACGGTGCCCACCTGCGAGAGCTGCTGGCCGGTGGCGGCCGTGTAGTTCGTACCGCCCACCGTCGTGTCGAGCGGCTCGTACGCCTGACCCGAGTGCAGCTCGGCGCCGTTCACGCCGAGGCGGATGCCCGCGAGCGGCAGGTCGGCCGGCGTGTAGTTGGGATCCAGGCTGATGAACGTCGGCTTGGTGAACTGCAGGCCGTAGCTGTCGAGCTGGCTGGCCTCGAGCATGATGTACGCCTGCGGCTCGTTCGGCAGCAGGTGGCCGATGCTGAACAGCATGAAGTACTTCTCGCCGACGCCGGCTTCGAAGTTCTGCTGGATCTGCGCCTGCGTGAGCGTGCGGTTGTGGATGGCGACCATGCGCATCACGCCTTCCCACTGGCGGTTCGTCGAGGTCTCGTTGCCGAGCACCAGCGCGAACGTGTCGTCCCACTCGGCAAGGCTGCCACCGCCCTGCGCGTCGGCGTCGCCGGTGAACTCGCCGTTCACGTAGAGGCGGCGGCCTTCGACCGGGCTGTAGGTGAGCACGATGTGCTGCAGGGCGGCCTGCGCGTCCTGGTCCGCCGCGTTGGTCAGCAGCACCGGGTTGCCGTTGGCGCTCGTCTCGCTGCTGCGCGTGTACGCCTCGTACTGGTACATGCGCTGCGCCAGCGTGAAGTTGCGCGCGTTGTTGCCCGCCGAATAGGAGACGAGGAACGCGTCTTCCTGCGCGACGTTGGCGTTGTTCGCCCAGACCTCGATGGAGAACTCTCCGGTCGACTTGATCAGATCGGCGAGCTTCTTCGACCCGGACGCGGTGCCCTGCGCCTTGCCGCCCGGCCGGAAGACCACGCCCCAGCCACCGACCCACGAGTGGTCGCCCGAGAGCGTGAGGTTGAGCGAGGGCTCGACGCCGCTGGTGTCGTACACGATGGCGCCCATGCCGGTCTTGAACTCGTACTTCGCGATCGTCGCCGACTCGAAGCGGTTGCCGCCCGCGGCCACGGTGCCGTCATACAAAGTGAGTCCCTTGGAGATGAGCAGCTGCGGATCGACGTTCGTGACCGGGATGCCGTTCGCGAATTCCGTGATCGCGTTCAGCATCGTCGTGGCGTTGTCGGAGCAGTTGCCCCAGCAGTTGTGGTTTTCATCGGCCAGGCGCACGACGAGGCGCGACTGGGCAGGATTGTCGAGATTGATCTTCGAACGGATGGCCGCGTAGGCCGCATCGACGTCCGCATCGGCGAACAGCGGCTGCTGCTGGATCGCGGCGCTCGACGAATGGCAACGCGAGCAGTTCGCGGTCGCCGGGTTGCGCACGAGGGCATACAGGGCCGACGAGCCGAACGCGCTCGAATTCGCCGGGAAGTTGCGGCTGCCGCCGACCTCGCGGATGACCGGCGGCACGAGCTCGATCTGCGTGCCGGCGCTCGCGGACGCGCCCGCCCAGTTGCGGATCCAGACCGTCATGAGGTCTGCGCACGCCGAGGCGGCCGCCAGCCAGCAGTTGTGGCCGCTGCCCACCTTCGTCACGAGGCGCGACTGGTCGGGCTGCTGGAGATTCACGACCGTGTTCGCCGCTTCGTAGGCGAGGTTCACGTTGTCGTTGCGGGCGAACATCGGAGTCTGGCCATTCGCGTTGTGGCACGAGCCGCAACGGTTGTTGCCCTTGATGTTCTCCCACAGGTTGATGCGGAAGGACTGCACGTCCGCGTTCTGCGCGGCGGGACCGACGTAGTCGGTCACCGGGGGCGCCTGCGTCACCGGGTTCTCGACCGTGGGCGCACCACCGCTCGAGCAGCCGGCGAGCGCCACCACCGTGGCGGCGACGGCGAACCAGCGCGTGAGATTGTTTTGTAGCGCGTTCATTTCGTGCTCCCTCAATCGCCCATGCAGTACACGGCGGCCTCGGCGAAGACCTGTTTGAGCCGGTAGTTGTTGTTCCGGAATCGGGTGGTCATCGCCGCGACTTCGTTGCGGTCGGCGGCGTTGCCGGGCGCGCGCAGGCACACCGTCTTGAATACCTTCTCGACCTGGCACTGCGCGAAGGCGGCGCTGGCCGCGAGCTCCTGGCCCATCGACTTGGCGCCCGTGCCGGACGCGGGCAGCGCGGTGTTCCATCCGAGCACGGAGTTCTGGCCCTTGCGCCAGCGGTTCTCCCACGCGTCGTCCGGCGTGACGAAGCCGGGCGCGAAGTTGGTCGCGTTGTTGAAGTACTTCGGATGCACGGCGGACTGGTCGTAGACCAGGCGCATCGTGCCGGGCGCATCCGCGTTGCCGTTGTCGAAGTCGTAGTGCGCGAACGCCTGCGCGAGCGGATCCATGCCGCTGTGACAGCCGATGCAGTTGTTCAGGAAGATGCGGCTGTCGCCGCCCGGGCTGCGGCTCACGTCCTGGCGGATGCGATCCGGCGGCAGCGAGGTGTCGAGCACCTGCTCCATGTCGCGGCACAGATGATTCATCAAGGTGAAGCGGAACATCGCGCGATTGGTGCCGTCGACGAAGAACGCTTCGGACGAGGCGCGCGAGGTGATGAAGCCGGCGGTGGCGGATGCCGGGATGCCGAGCACCGACGACTGCGTGGTCGCCTCGAGCTGATCCTTGAGGTTCACCGCGTTGTTCTCGGCGGTCTCGTAGTGCGCGTTGCTGGTCGCCGAGGCGGCCGGCGTGACGCCGCGAACCACGTAGGTCAGGTCAGCCGAGAGTGCGGTGCTGAAGTCGACGTTGTCGCGCACCATGCCGATGTAGGTGGCGACGTAGTCGTTCAACGGGGCGAAGACCGTCTGGTCGCGATTCGTCCACGGCACCGCCATGTTCTTGAGGGTGACGTTGTAGAACGCCGGGTGCTCCACGGCGTACTGCGTCGCGGCCTGCAGCGCGTTGCCGCTGGCGACGAGCGTTTCCATCGCGTCGAGCGTTTCCTCGGTCGGAGGCACGCCCGCGACGCGGTCGTGGATGCGCTTGGCCCTGTCGCGATCGTTCGCGGAAGCCGCGGCCGCCAGGCATCCCAGCACGCAGGCAAGACCGAAGACCTTCAGTTTCGAGACCTGTTGGTTGTCCATTTGTGTCATCCACATCCCATTTGACGGGCGCAGTATCGCCTCGCCTGTCAACCAGCTTGTTTGTCTCAGCTTGTGTACGTCTCCAAGCGGCGACAGGCACAATAATCACGTGTTCCAAGTAGGCTTGGAGCCGAGGATTGCGAACCGCGTCACGGCGGCGTACGCCCCTGGTCTCTAACTACAAGGACTGTCAAGAAAACCGCGTTGGCGGAACGGCTGCTGTGACGTCGTCGGCAGATCGCCGTGAGCGCACGCGGGATGATCGCATTACGTCACATGCACGTGCGGCAGCGCACATGCCTGTGCAGCTGGAGGACGGCAGTG
>JAEZCR010000197.1 GCA_023433465.1 Pseudomonadota bacterium
CTGAAAACACACCCCCCGCCGGGGCCCCCCGCCCCCCCCTCTTCCAGGAGCAACCCGTTTTGCTCTCAGTTCTTGTACGTCAATCCGATGAAATACCGCCGTCCCGGCCAGCCGAGCTCCGAGAGGCGGATGTCGGCACCCGCCGTGGAGATCATCGCCTGGTCGGTCAGGTTCTTGCCTTCGACGAACACTGACATGCGGTCGTCGAGGAAGCGGTACTGGAACCGTGCGTCGAGATAGTCCTCGCCCTTGCGGAACACCGGGTTGCCGCTGCGATCCGCCGCCGAAGCCAGCCAGTCGGTACGCGAGTTCCAGGCCACGCGCGCGTTGATCGGGCCGCGGTCGTAATACAACTCGAGGTTGTATGTGTGTTCGGAGAGGCCCGGGAAGGGCAGTTCCGATCCGTCGAGTTGGCTGAACAGACCCACGTCCTTCGCCTCGCTGTACGTGTAATTGACCACGCCGCCGAAGCCCGCGGCCCAGCCCGGCAGGAACGTGAAGGGCGCCTGCATCGACGCCTCGATGCCCTGCGTCTTCGCGCCTTCGCCGTTGATCGGCTGGGTCACGTCGAACAACACGCCGTCACCGAAGAGATCCACGTTGCGCACCAGTGTCCGCGCCAGCACGAACGTCTCGATGTCCTTGTAGAAGCCGCCGACGCGTACTTCGATTTCGTCGGTCGGATACCACGCGAACTCCAGGTCATACGACTTGGCGCGATACGGCTTCAGCGCGGGATTGCCGGCCGTGCAGTCGTCTGCGTCCGTGTCGCCCGAGAAGTCGGGGCGCAGGTCGTACAGGCAGTTCGCGGCCGGCGCGAGGTCCGTGATCGGCGGACGCGACATGAGCTCGGCGAATCCGAGACGCACGTTGAACGGATTGCTGCCGTCCGGTCCGAACCCGATCAGCAGGTTCGCGCTCGGGAGCGTGTCCGAGTAATCGCGATCCACGGCGACATACAGGTTGCCGACCGTGACGTCGGTGAACGTAGTCGGCCCGGTCGGGCGCCGCTCACGGCGCGTGAGCACGCCCGCGGCGCTGGTTTCCGTCTTGATGTAGCGGACACCGACGTTGCCGCGCAGGCTGACGGCGCCGAAGTCGTGCTCGAAGTTCATCTTGAAGTACTGCGCCAGCGTCTCTTCCGTGATTTCGTGCGCGGGAATCTGCTCGTACAGGACGCCGTTGACCATGATCTCGCGCAGGCCTTCGTGCGAGAAGTTGGACGTGTCCATCATGGTCGCGACATCGGCGAACACCGGTACGCGCCAGTTGCCCGGCAGGTCCGGGATGCCGCCGTAGCCGTCATAGAACGTGCCGGGGCTGCGCGCCGAGTGGCCCAGCGCTTCGCGGAACGTCGCCGTGTTCCAGGTATAGGTGATGTGCTGGGCGTTGATGCCCGTGCCGGGCGTCGTGACGTTGGCCTGCGTGCCATTCACGAGATTCGCGGTCAGGTTGATGTTCTTCGTCGGCACGTTCACGCCGGTCGCGGCATCGAGATAGCCGCCGCCGGCGAATTGCAGCGACTTCGTGTCGCGCATCTGGATGCCCGTCTCGAACTTCGTCAGGAAAGGCCACTCGGTGTGGAAGTCGAAGTCCGCCTGCGCGAGATCCTCGGTGAGGTCGTTCTCCGCGGGGCGGTACTGCAGCTGCATCGTCGAGTAGACGTTGTCGTCTTCCATCGAGAAGCCGTCGGGGAAGATGAAGCGCGGAATGCCCTTGCCGTCGAGCTCGACGCGCAGTCCCGGCACGTTCGCCGTGAAGTTCGCCGAGTTGGTCTCGTCGTAGCGCTCGCTCTTCGTACTGCCCCAGCGCACGCGCGCCTCGAGCTTCTCGCCGATGTAGTTGTAGCCGGCGCCGAGGTAGTCGGTCGTGTTGCGCAGGTCGAAGCCGCGCGAGCTCGTGCCGAAAGCGAGGTTGGCGCCCGCGGCATTGTTGGCGACCGTGTAGGCGGTGACGTTGTGACCCTCGTCCACGGTCACGACCGAATTCGCGGCGAGCGAGTCGTAGACGTTGTTGGTCACGGTCGACACGCGGTTCACCGCGGTGAAGTCGGTGCCGTAGTTGTGATCGTTGAGGAACTGCTTGCGCTCGGTGCGCGTGGCCTCGACGTAGAAATCATTCTCGTCGTTGAGGCGCACCTGGCCGGTGATCTGCGCCGAGAGGCGCTTGTCCTCGCGATACCAGATGCCGTAACGCGCGATGCGCGGGCTGTAGTCCCACCATTGCTGGCGGCACAGGTCGCGGTCCGCCTGGACGGTGAAGGCGCTGACGCAGCCCGCCTCGGTCGTCTGGGCGGCGAACCGCGCATCGAGACTTTCGATGGTCTTGTCGGGCGACTCGTCCCAGTCGCCGAGCCGGACCCATTCGGTGTTGCGCAGGTAGTCCTGGCGCGTGACGACTTCGTCGTACGTGACGTTCGCGAGGATGCCGACGCGATCGTCGAAGAACTTGGTGCCCGTGGTGATGTTCGCGCGCGGCGTCCAGCCGCCCATGGTCGTGAGTTGCTGCTGCGAGAACGCGGCGGAGATGAGAGGACGGTCGAGCTCGAGCGGTTTGCGCAGCTCGACCTTCACGGTGCCGCCGATGCCGCCTTCGGTCATGTCGGCGGTGGATCCTTTGACCACGTCGATCGATTTGACGAGCTCGGAGGCGAGCTCGCGCAGATCCGAACCACGCTGGCTGGCGCCATTCGCGGTGAGCACGCTCATGCCATTGATCTCGACGCGATTGAGGTCGGGGGCGACGCCGCGGATCGAAACCTGCACGCCTTCGCCGAAGTCGCGCGAGAGCTGCACGCCGGTGACGCGCGAGAGCGCCTCGGCGACGTTCTTGTCGGGGAACTGGGCGATGTCCTCGGCGACGATGGAATCGGCAACGGTGTCCGCGGCGCGTTTGCGCTCGAGGGCGGACTTGAGGCTCGCGCGGGTGCCGCGGACGGTGACGGTCTCGAGTTCGTCGCTCGAGCCGGAGGAGGCGGCGACCGGCTGCGCCTCCTGGGCCAATGCGCCGGACGCGACCAGCGCGGCAGTTAGACCTGTCGAGAATCCAATGAGCTGACCATGCTTGCGCTTGCGCGATTCATTCTGCATTTGCTGCCCTCCCCCGAGTGCTGGATGCGTTCTTGTTCGAAGCAGTCGAGGCCGCTGAACGCGTCGCGGCGCGACTACGAATGATTGTTTTTGATCGTTTTTGGATGTTCACGCGGGTTTGCGCTCGATGTCAACGGGGGTATGGGTACTGTTTTTGTTATAGGTCCATTCCCTTTGAGCGGAAGTGAACGATTTCATTGGGAAATCGCCCGCCATCAGTGGAACTGCCAGCGGCGCTGGCGGCCCGGGCGGGGGGGAATACAAGATGCGCGGCCCTCATGACCATCCTCGCTCTCGGCCTCGTCCTGCTCGCGGCGCTCACACACGCGAGCTGGAACATCTCCGCCAAGTTCGCCGCGCAATCCCGCCACTTCGTGTGGCTGTTCTCGTTCGGATCGGTGCTCATCTACGGGCCGGTGGTCGCCGCGGTCCTGTATGTGGAGCGGCCGGTGTTCGAGAGTCGGCACTGGCTCGCGCTCGCGGCGACATCGGTGCTGCACCTCGCGTATTCCGTCACGCTGCAGGCGGGGTATCGGCAATCGGACCTGTCAGTGGTCTATCCGGTCGCGCGCGGCACGGGTCCGCTGCTGTCGTTCCTGGGCG
Organism: Pseudomonadota bacterium; assembly: GCA_023433465.1. Lineage (GTDB taxonomy): Bacteria > Pseudomonadota > Gammaproteobacteria > Steroidobacterales > Steroidobacteraceae > CADEED01. The sequence goes on from JAEZCR010000197.1 coordinate 3,693, forward strand.
CCGTGTTGCTGTTAGGTGAAGTGCCCACGATACAGTCAGTTGTCGGCCTCGTCTCGATCGTCGGCGGCATCCTGCTCGTCGCCGGGCTCGTGGGCCATCACGAGCGCAAGCCGCTCGCCGGCGTCTTCTATGGACTCGGCACCGGCGCCTTCATCGCCGCGTATACGCTCAACGATGGTTACGCGGTGAAGGTGCTGCTGATCTCGCCGTTCGTCATCGACTTCACCGGCAACCTGTTCCGGATGCTGGTGCTCGCGCCGCGCGCCTGGCGCGACCGGGATCGCGTCGCGCTCGAGGCGCGCGTGTTCCGCAAGCCCGTGATCATCGTGAGCGTGCTCGGTCCGCTCGGCTACATCCTGGTGTTGTACGCGATGCGGCTCGCGCCGATCAGCCACGTCGCGCCGGCGCGCGAACTATCTACTTTGGTTGGCGCGTGGGTGGGCTCGCGCATGTTGCGCGAGGCTTCGGGGCCGTGGCGCATCGTGGGCGCCGGGCTCATCGTCGCGGGCGTCGTCAGTCTCGCGTTGCCTTCCTGACCGCACGGCCTTTGCCGGATGGCCGGCGCCAGCGAAAGGGTGGCAGCGGCGTCACGGGCCGCGCGAGCTTCAGTCGCGAACGGGCGGGAAAGCGGAAGGCTTCATCCGCGCGGACGATGCCCAGTTTGTGCCTGAGCCGGTCCGCGTCGAAGGGCGCGCGCACCTTCACGTCGTTGTCGAAATAACAGTACACGTCGCGCGAACGCGCCTTGCGGGGCGGTGTTTGCGACGCGCGGCGACCGTCCCGCGGCTCCGCGCCGCTCGACCAGGCGCGGATCCGCTCAGCCCAGCGATCGAGAGCCGCATCCGTGTAGCCGCTCGCGTAAAGCTGCTTGTCGCCGTGCAACCGCAGGTACATGAAGTCCGCGGTCACGTCTTCGAGGTAAGGCCACTTGCCTGCGGTGTCCGCGACCACCAACGCGATGCGCGCCTTGCGCAGCTGTGCGATGAAATCGGGAGTCGCGAAACTTTCGTGGCGGATCTCGATGGCATGGCGCAGTGGCCGATTGGCGTCGATGCGCAGGCTGGAGCGGCCGTGCAGGCGGCGGTCGCGCCGTCGCGCGAGCGCGAGCGCATCGCGAGTATCACGAGGCAGCATCGCGAAGAATTCGGCGAATCGCTGCGCGTCGTAGTGTACGGATTGAGGAAACTGCCACAAGATCGGTCCCAGCTTCTCGCGCAGCTCGAACACGCCCGACGCGAAGAAATTGGCAAGCGGCCGCTCGACGTTCTTGAGCCGCAGGATGTGCGTGATGTAGCGCGGCCCCTTCACGCCGAACAGGAAATCGCGCGGTGTCGCCTCGCGCCAGGCGATGTAGCTCGACGGCAGCTGCAGCGAATAAAACGAGCCGTTGATCTCGATCGTGGGAAATGCGCGCGCGGCGAACTCGAGCTCGCGATGCTGCGCGAGATCGTCGGGATAGAAGACATGTCGCCACGGCGCATATCGCCAACCGGAGATTCCTACGCGCACGGAGCCCATGTCGATACTGTCCTGTTACGACGCACCCCGGGCTGTCGGAAGAGGGCGCAGATCGGGCGAGTGCCTGCCCGGCTGACCCTGTGCACGCGCTGGCGAATCGGTTAGCTTGCCGGGCGAATGCCGGCAAGAACCGATGTCGATTACATGCGTCTCGCGCTCGAGGCGGCTCGCGGTGCGGAGGCCGCCGGAGAAGTCCCGGTCGGAGCGGTGCTCGTCCGGGGCGACACCATTCTCGCGACGGGAGCGAACCGCCCGATCTCCACGCACGATCCATGCGCGCACGCGGAGATCGAGGCGCTGCGCGCCGGAGGAAAGTCGGCGGGCTCCTACAGACTCTCCGGTTCTACTTTGTACGTGACGCTCGAGCCCTGTGCGATGTGCGCGGCGGCGATCGTGCACGCGCGCGTGTCGCGGCTCGTGTTCGGCGCTTGGGATCCGAAGGCCGGCGCGGCCGGCAGCACCATCGACATCTTTTCTCTGCCTTCGATGAATCATCGGGTCGACGTCTTCGGCGGCGTGCTCATGGAAGAGAACTCGCGCCTGTTGAGCGACTTCTTCGCGTCCCGGCGACGTGACTGAGAAGGCGTCGCACGCGCTTTGTGTTAGCGTGCGACCTCGTTCAATCGAGGGAGATCGAACATGTACGCACCGAAATCGGTTGCCGCGCTCGCCGGCGCGGTATTCGTCCTGGGAGCAATGGCCACACTGGCCGCGCCGGTCAAGTACGAAGTCGATCCGAAACACACCCATCCGAGTTTCGAGGCCGATCATTTCGGCGGCGTGTCGGTGTGGCGCGGAAAATTCAACAAGACCACCGGCAGCATCGTGCTGGATCGCGATGCGAACACCGGCACCGTCGACGTCGTGATCGACACGACCTCGGTCGATACGGGACTCGACGAGTTGAATGATCACCTCAAGAAGGCGGACTTCTTCGAGGTCGAGAAGTATCCGACCGCCACCTATCGCGGAAAATTATCGGCGTTCAAGGACGGCAAACCCACCGAAGTGGAGGGCGAGCTGACCCTGCGCGGCGTCACCAAACCCTTGAAGCTCGAGATCAAGTCGTTCAAGTGCATGCCGCACCCGATGTCGAAGACCGAATTCTGCGGTGCCGATGCGGTCGCCATGTTCAATCGCGACGACTTTGGAATGTCCTGGGGCAAGAGCTTTGGGTTCCAGATGTGGGTGAGGCTGCAGATCCAGGTCGAGGCGCACCTGGCCAAGTAAGCGAGATCGAGGGGTTCATGCGAAAGACGAAGCTCGCGCTGGCGTTGCTGGCGTTTGGAACGAGCGTGTGCGCGGCGGACAAGGGAACGCCGCTGTTCGACGGCAAGACGCTGAACGGCTGGAAGCAGCTGGGCGGAGCGGCCGACTATCAGGTGATCGACGGCGCCATCGTCGGCTCGTCGCGTCCCGGTGTGCCGAACAGTTTTCTCGTCACGACGAAGGATTACGGCGATTTCGTGCTCGATGTCGACGTGCGCCAGGACGTCGGTCCCACGAACTCCGGCATCCAGTTCCGCAGCCTCTCGACGCCCGAGTTCGAAAACGGCCGCGTGCACGGCTATCAATCCGACATCGATCCGTCGCCGCGTCAGTGGAGCGGGCAGATCTATGAGGAAGCTCAGCGCGGCTGGTTCTCGACCGGCGAGACGAATCCCGCCGCCAAGTCGCTCTACAAGTTCGGCGAGTGGAATCACTACCGCATCGAGGCCATCGGACCGCGCCTGCGCGTGTGGATCAATGGTCAGCCCGCGGCCGACGTGATCGACGACGCGACGAAGTCGGGATTCTTCGGGCTGCAGGTGCATTCGATCGACAAGCCCGAGGACGCCGGCCGCACCACGAGCTGGAAGAACCTCGTCGTGCGCACGAAGGACCTCGAGCCCGCGCCGCCAATGGGCATCTTCATCCGCAACAACCTGCCCAACAACCTCGACGCCGACGAGAAGGCGCAGGGCTGGCGGCTGCTGTGGGACGGCAAGACCGCGAACGGCTGGGTCAGCGCGCGCGGCGAAGGTTTTCCCGCGAAGGGCTGGACGCTCGATGATGGCGAACTCACGGTGGTCGAGAAGGGTGGCGGCGGCGACATCATGACCACCGAGGAATTCGGCGCGTTCGAGTTGCAGATGGATTTCAAGATCACGAAGGGCGCCAACAGCGGCATCTTCTATTTCCTGACCTCGCCGCATGATCCGGCGAGCGGCGCGCCGCTCGGGCTCGAGTACCAGATCCTCGACGACGAGAATCATCCCGACGCGAAGCTCGGCGTCGATGGGAATCGCACGCTGGCGTCGCTGTACGACATCCTGCCGCGCGGCAAGCTCATGACCAACGTCGGAATCGCGCCGAAGGTCGACAAGTGGCAGCACGCGCGCATCGTCGCGCGCGCGGACGGCACGGTCGAGCACTGGCTGAACGGCGTGAAAGTGCTCGAGTTCAAGCGCGGCTCGGAAGACTTCCGCGCGCGCGTGGCCGCGAGCAAGTTCAAGTCCACGCCGGGATTCGGTGAGGCGCCGAAGGGGCGCATCCTGCTGCAGGACCACGGCGACGCCGTGGCCTATCGCAGCATCAAGATCCGGCCGCTGGGACCCCCGACACCGAGGTAACGGCTGCCGGAACGGCGCCTTTGTCAGGGTTACCCTGTGGCGCGCGATCCGCTAGCGCGAAGTGGGACTTGCGTCGACCACCGTGTTGACGGGGATGGCGACCGTGAGCAGGGCTGAGAACTGTGCGACACGTTCGACGAACTGCGCGGTTTCCTCGCCGCGCGCGTAGCCGTGCTTCACGCGCGAATGCCAGTGCGGATCCGACAGGCGCGGCAGGTTCGCGCGCACGTCGTCCCAGCGGTCGGGATTCTTCTTGCGCGTCTGCGTGATGATGCGCGCGTCCTCGAGATGACCGATGCCGATGTTGTAGGCGGCCATGGCAAGCCACGTGCGATCCGGGTCGAGGATCCGGGCGGGGATGCGTTGCTTGAGGTACGCGAGATAACGCGCGCCACCCATGATGTTTTCGTCCGGCGCGAAGACGTTCTTGACGCCCATTTTCCTGGCCGTGACCGGCATCAGCATCATCACGCCCTGTGCTCCCTTGGGCGACACGGCGGCCGGCCGCCAGCGCGATTCCTGGTAGCCGAGGGCCGCGAGCACCCGCCAGTCGATCCCGGTTTCCTTCTCGGCCGACTCGAACGCGGGGCGCAGGTGCGGCAGCCGGGTCTGGATGTGCGAATGAAAGTCCGCCGCGAGGCGTTTGGGCAGCCGGGCGGTGCCATGAGGGGTGGCCGCAGGGGTCCTGCTGCTCGTGTTTACGGCCTTTTCCCGCCCAAAGGCTCCCCAGGGCAGGAAAGACGCCGAAAGCGCCGCCGTCGTCGATGCGACGAAGCTGCGACGGCTGACCAGGTTGTTCCTCCCCTTGGCTCTCAGCATCGTTCGGCTAGAATACGCGCCCCTCGCGGGGCCGCCCTAATTTTGAAGGTTTCCTGCGGACAGGTACCGAAGCGGTCATAACGGCGCCGACTCGAAATCGGATGGTCGGGTAATTCCGGCACGTGAGTTCGAATCTCACCCTGTCCGCCACTATTAATCTCACCGCTTGCGCGGTGAGATTGCTCGCGACACGGGAGTGTCGCTCGTCCCTCGCTGCGCTCAGGACCGCATTCGCGAAGACGCTCATGCGTCCAGTTTTGCTCTGCAAAACTGTCGAACTCACGTGCATGAAACGAGCCCGAGTTCGACAACTTTGCAGAGCAAAGTTGGACAGATTCGCTCCGCGAATC
>JAEZCR010000011.1 GCA_023433465.1 Pseudomonadota bacterium
GCTCGTGCCCATGGGTTACGCCAGCGCGCGCAGCTCCGCGACGAAGTCGTAGGTATCGCCGCGATAGTAGGACTGCGAAAACTCGACGGCCTGACCGTCCGCGAGGAAGCCGAGACGCTCGACCAGCAGTCCCGCGTCCTTCTCGCGCGCCTTGAGCAGCTCGGCCTGCTCGGCGGTCAGCAGGGTGGCGCGCAGCCGCTGCAATGCGCGCACCGGCCGGTTGCCGGTTCTTTCGAGCGCGACGTACAACGACGAATCGACCGCGTCCACCGAGGGCAGGCAGGAGGCGAGGATCGTCGCGTACTCGAGCGCCATCGGCGCCTCGTCGGCGATACGGATTCGCTGGAAGCGGTACACCGGCGTGCCCGGCGACAGACGCAACGTGAGCGATTCCTCCGGCGTCACCGTGCCGGTCGAACGGGCGAGCCATACGCTGCGCGGCTTGCGGCCGCGTGCGCGCATGTCCTCGGAGAAAGATGTCAGTTTCGAGAAATGCTTTTCCACGCGTGACGACACGAACGTGCCCGCGCCCTGCCGGCGCACGAGCAGTCCTTCGGCGACGAGGCCGTCGATCGCCTTGCGCACCGTGATGCGCGAGATGCCGAGCTCGCCGGCCAGATCGCGTTCGGGCGGCAGCGCGTCCTCCGGCGCGACCACGCGTTTTTCGATCGCGGTGCGCAGGCTGCGCTGCAGCTGCCGGTAAAGGGGCTGCGTGCTCGCTTCGTCGAGCTTCTGCAGGTAGTTAGTCAGGGTCGCCACTTGATTGTCTCCGGGCCTTCGCGATAACCAGTAAGGTACCAATGAAGGCCATACTTGCCCAGCGGAAATTGAGAATCTGCGCGGAAATATAGCAATTTGAGCAGGGCTGCACATAGACTCCCGAAATACGCCGAGGTATTGGTATTATCGCGGCCTAAACATGGTCTGGGGAGGTTTGACATGAAGCCGAGCGGGTTCCGGCACATTCATCGCATCGCGGGCGCCTTGTGGTTGCTGACGTGCGGCGCGGGCGTCCTGGCTGCCGACCCGATGATCGCTTCATTGTCCGTCGTTCCGGCGCCGCTCGAAGCCCGGCCCGCCGCCGGCGATTTCCGGTTCGATGCGAAATCCCGCGTCGCGCATCGCGGCTCGGGCAGCGAGCAGGCGGCGAAATATTTCATCGAGCTCGCGAAGCGCACGCACGGCCTGGATCTGCCGCTCGCCGGCAACCGGGCGTCGGGCTCCATCCTGTTCGAAATCAGCCGCAATGCGCCGGCCGCCGACGAGGGCTACGCGTTGCGCGTGAAGAGCAATGGCATCACGGTGAGCGCGCGCGAGCCCAAGGGACTCTTCTATGGCGCGATCACGTTGTGGCAGTTGCTGGGCAATCCCGAGGCGGGCGCGCCGCGCATCGGTGCGGTGACGATCGAGGACGCCCCGCGGTTCCGCTGGCGCGGCCTCATGCTGGATACCGCGCGGTACTACCAGTCTCCCAAGTTCATCAAGCAGTTCATCGACTGGATGGCGTTGCACAAGCTGAACGTCTTCCACTGGCACCTTACCGACGACCAGGCGTGGCGCATCGAGATCAAGAAGTATCCGAAGCTCACGAGTGTCGGCGCTTGGCGTGTGCCCATGGGTCCCGCTGCCGCCGCCGACATCGATCCCGCGACGGGCAAACCGCGCGTCATCGGTGGTTTCTATTCACACGAGCAGGTCCGCGAGATCGTCGCGTACGCGGCCGCGCGGCACATCACGGTCGTCCCCGAGATCGAACTACCCGGTCACGCGAGCGCGGCCGTGGTCGCCTATCCGGAGCTCGGCGTGAGCCGCACGCTGCCGACCGCGGTGCCGGAAGAGTGGGGCATCTTCACGACGCTGTTCAACGCGGAGGAATCGACGTTCACATTCTTCGAGGACGTCTTCGCCGAAGTGATGCAGCTCTTCCCGAGCGAGTACATCCACGTCGGCGGCGACGAGGCGTGGAAGGACGAATGGGAAGCCTCGCCGAGGATCCAGGCGCGCATGAAGGAGCTCGGCGTCAAGGACGAACACGCGTTGCAGAGTTATTTCATCCAGCGCGTCGAGAGATATCTCAACGAACACGGCCGCAAGCTCATCGGCTGGGACGAGATTCTCGAGGGCGGACTCGCGCCCAACGCCACGGTGATGTCGTGGCGCGGCATCGACGGCGCCATCGCGGCCGCGAAGGCCGGTCACGACACCGTGTTGTCGCCCGCGCCCACGATGTACCTCGATCACTGGCAGAGTGATGGAGATCCCGCGCCGGGCCGCAGCGACACGATCTCGCTCAAGGACGTCTACTTGTTCGATCCGATTCCGGATTCCATCCCTGCCGGGCAGCATCGCCACATCCTCGGCCTGCAGGCGAACCTCTGGGCGGAATTCATGCGTTCGCCCGAGCGCGTCACCTACCAGGCCTATCCACGCGTCGCCGCGCTCGCGGAAGTCGCGTGGTCGGCGCCCGCGCGCATCGACTGGCTGAATTTCCGCGACCGCATGCCGGATCAGCTCGCGCGCTATCGCAAGCTCGGCATCGGCTACGCACCGGGCGCCGCGGCGCAGCCGCTCGAGGTGCGCCGCCGCACCAGCCATCAACTGCAGCCGTGCGCCGGTGGCTATCTACTGTCGCTCGAGGACGATGCCCCGCTCGCGGGAAAACGCGCCGTGTTCCTCGTGAGCATCACCAACCCGTGCTGGACCTGGAAGGCCGCGGACCTCACGCAGGTGACGGGTTTGCGGGCCGCGGTGGGACAGATCCCGTTCTCGTTCCAGATCGGCAAAGACGCGAAGAACATTCCGCTCGCGAAGCCGGTGGACGGCGCGGGCGAGCTCGAAGTGCGCCTCGGCACCTGCGAGGGCGAACTGCTCGCCTCGCTGCCCCTCGCGCCGGCGACGTCCAACCACGCGGTGACGACGCTGCCCGACGCGCCGTTCTCGTCGAAGTCCGGGACGCACGACCTGTGCCTGCGGTTCACGCGCGCCGGCATCGATCCGATCTGGGCGATCGACAGCGTCGAGCTGCTGGGGCTGTAGTCGGATGACGCGCCTGACCCTGCTCGCGCCGCTTGCCGGCTGGAGCGCGCCGCTCGAAGAAGTGCCCGACGCGGTGTTCGGCCAGCGCATGCTCGGCGACGGGGTCGCGATCGATCCGACCGGCAACACGCTGCACGCGCCCTGCGACGGCGAAATCATCTCCGCGCCCGCGTCTCTGCACGCCATCGCGCTGCGCGCGCCGAACGGCGCCGAAGTGCTCGTGCACGTCGGGATCGAGACGGTCGGGCTCGGCGGCAAGGGATTCACGTCCCGCGTGAAGAAAGGCGATCGCGTTCGCGCGGGTGATGCGCTGCTCGAGTTCGACCTCGATCTGCTGGCGCGCACGGCCAGGAGCCTCCTCACGCCCGTCATCCTCACGAACGGAGAGCACTTCAGGATCTCGGCGCCGCGCATCGCACGCACGGTCGCGGTCGGTGATCCGCTGTTCGAAATCGACGGAATCGCGGCGGTTGCCGACGCGGTGGTCCCGGGCGCCACGCAGATCGCGAGCGAACGCGTCATCGCGCGGCAGTCCCACGGCGTCCATGCCCGGCCCGCGGCGCTGATCGCGCGCGCGGCGAAGGCGGTGCCCGCCGAGATCGAACTACGCGCGCATGGCCGCACGGCGAACGCACGCAGCGCGGTCGCGCTCATGGCGCTCGGAATCCGGCAGGGCGACGAGGTGGTGATCGCAGGCGCCGGCGAGGGTGCCGCGGCCGCCATCGCCGAAATCGCGCGCATGATCTCGACGCCGGACAAACCCGCGGCGCGTCCGCTGCCGCCGCCGGTGGTGCAGGCCACGCGCACACCCGCGAGCACACACGACGCCTCGCTGTTGCGCGGCGTGATCGCGAGCCGCGGACTCGCATTGGGCGGCGCGGCCTGGTTGAAGAGCGAAGACGTCACGGTGATCGAGCCGGGACAGGGCATCGCCGTCGAAGCGGGCGCGTTCGAGCGCGCGCGCGAGGCCGTGCGCGCGCGGCTGAGCCCGCTCGCGAAGGAAGCCTCGCCGACGGCGCGCGAGCTGATCGCCGCCCACATCGAGATCCTGGAAGACCCCGAGTTGTTGGGGGCGGCTCGCGCGCTCATTTCCACGGGCAAGAGCGCCGCGTTCGCCTGGCGCTCGGCGTTGCGCCAGGCCGCCGACGCGTTGCGCGCGACGGGCGATGCGCGGCTCGCCGAGCGCGTCGACGATCTCGACGATCTCGAACGGCAGGTGCTCGCCGTGCTCGGCGGATCCGACAGCGTGGCGCGCGCGGCGCTCCCGCCCGGAACGATCCTGCTCGCACGCGACATGAGCCCGTCGCAGCTCATCGAGCTCGAAGGCGGCAAACCTGCGGGAATCGTGCTCGAGGCCGGCGGCCCCACCTCGCACGTCGCCGTGCTCGCCGCGTCGCTCGGGATTCCGATGCTGGTCGCGGTCGGTGCGAAGCTCAAGGAGATCCGCGCGGGCACCACGCTCGCGCTCGATGCCGACGCGGGTTCGCTGCGCATCGCGCCGGACGTCGCGCAACGCGCCGACTTCGAGTACGCCACCGCCGCGCGGCGCGAGCGGCTGCGCCGCGAGCTGGAGGCGGCGCGCGGCGACTGCCACGCCGCGAGCGGCGAACGCATCGAGGTGTTCGCCAATCTGGGTTCCCTCGCCGACGCGAAGATCGCCGTGGCGCATGGCGCCGAAGGCTGTGGGCTGCTGCGCTCGGAGTTCCTGTTCCTGGACCGCGCGTCCGCTCCGGACGAGCGCGAGCAACGCGAGACCTACCAGCGCATCGCGCGCGTGCTCGAGGGCCGGCCCCTCGTCATCCGCACGCTCGACGTCGGCGGCGACAAGCCGCTCGCCTATCTACCGCTGCCGGCGGAGGAGAATCCCGCGCTCGGGCTGCGCGGCATCCGCGTGAGCCTGTGGCGCCCCGAGCTGTTGCGTACGCAATTGCGGGCGATGCTGGCGGTCGAGCCCGCCGGTCAGTGCCGCGTCCTGTTGCCGATGATCAACGACGTCGAGGAGCTCCGGCGCGTGCGCGCGGTGCTCGACGCACTGACCGCCGAGCTGCGCGCCGAACGTCCGCAGCTCGGCGTGATGATCGAGACGCCCGCCGCGGCCATGATGTCCGACACGCTGGCGCGCGAGGCGGACTTTCTCTCGATCGGCACCAACGACCTGTCGCAGTACACGCTGGCGATCGATCGCGGCAATGCCGAGCTGGCCGCGCGCATCGACGCCGCGCATCCGGCGGTCCTGCGGCTGATCGCCCATGTCGCCGCGGCGGCGGCCCGCCACTCGCGCATCGCCGCGGTGTGCGGCGGGCTCGCCTCGGATCCGGCGGCGGTGCCATTGTTGTTAGGGCTCGGCATCAACGAGCTCTCGGTCGTCCCCGCGCAGATTCCACACATCAAGGAAGTCGTGCGATCGCGCACGCTCGACGCGTGCCGCGCGCTCGCGGAGCGCGCGCTGGCGCTCGATTCAGTGGCGGACGTGCGTGAGCTGCTGGCGAAGCAGGTGGGCGCCGTCGCGGGAGTGTTGTCATGAAGAACCTCTTGTCCGGCCTGCAGAAACTGGGCCGCGCGATGATGCTGCCGATCGCGGTCCTGCCGGTGGCGGCCTTGTTGCTGCGCCTCGGTCAGCCGGACCTGCTCGACGTTCCCGCCATCGCGGCCGCGGGCGACGCGATCTTCGCGAACCTCGGCCTGCTGTTCGCGATCGGCATCGCGGTGGGATTGGCGCGCGAGAATCACGGTGCCGCCGGTCTCGCGGGCGTCGTCGCCTTCCTGATCACGACGAAGGGCGCGGAGCTGCTGCTCGTGGTGCCGCCCGACGTGACCGCGGGCCTCGACGGCGCGGCTCTCGACCTGGCCGAAAGGGCGTTCCGCGCGAAGGAGCTCGCCAAGCTCAGCGTGCCCGCCGGCATCCTGTGCGGACTTCTCGCGGGCGCGCTGTACAACCGCTACAGCGACGTGCGGCTGCCGGCCTACCTGGCCTTCTTCGGCGGACGCCGGTTCGTGCCGATCGTTTCCGGGTTCGCGGGCATCCTGCTCGCGCTGTGTTTCGGTTATGGGTTCCCGATCCTCGAGCACGGCATGGACTCGTTGAGCCGCGCGGTGCTCGGCTCCGAATCGATCGGCCTCTTCGCGTATGGCGTGCTCAATCGCGCGCTGATCATCACCGGCCTGCATCACATCGCCAACAACATGGCCTGGTTCCTGATCGGCGATTTCCCGACGGCGACCGGCGTCGTCACCGGCGATCTCAAGCGTTTCTTCGCCGGCGATCCCACCGCCGGCGCGTTCATGAGCGGATTCTTTCCCGTCATGATGTTCGGACTGCCCGCGGCGTGCCTGGCGATGTATCAGACCGCGCGGCCGGAGCGGCGCAAGGCCGTGGGCGGCATGTTGCTGTCGATGGCGTTGACCTCGTTCCTGACGGGCGTCACCGAGCCCATCGAGTTCGCGTTCATGTTCCTCGCGCCGTTGCTCTACGCGCTGCACGCGCTGCTGACCGGCCTCGCGATGGTGGTCATGGATTTCTTCAACGTGAAGCTCGGCTTCGGGTTCTCCGCCGGCTTGTTCGACTACGTCCTGAACTTCTCGCTCGCGACCAACCCGCTGCTGCTGATCCCGATCGGGGCTTCCTATTTCGCGCTGTATTACTTCGCGTTCCGCTACGCGATCACGCGCTTCGATCTCAAGACTCCCGGTCGCGAGGCGGAGGAGGGCGCCGTGGCCACCGAGGCGCCCGTGGACGACGGCGCCGAATCGTGGATTCGCGCGCTGGGCGGCGCGGCGAACATCGTCGCGCTCGATGCCTGCACGACGCGCCTGCGGCTCAACGTGGGCGGCGGCGCCATCGACGAGGCGGCATTACGGCGGCTTGGTGCGCGCGGGTTCGTGCGTCCTTCCGACAACACGCTGCAGGTGGTCGTCGGCCCGATCGCGGACCAGCTCGCGGACCGGTTGCGGCAGGCGTTGCGAGGCGCCGCCGCGGTTCCGGACGTTCCCGCTGCGCCGCAACCGGCTTCCCCGGTGGTGGCGGATTCGAACCCGCCATCCGCTCCAGGACCTGTCGCTTCGACGGGCGACGTAAGGGCGCTGGCGGCGGCCTTCGGGGGTGCGGCGAACCTGGCCGGCATCGAGGTGCATTCCACGCGAATCGGGGTGACCCTGATAAACCCCGAAGGGGCGGATCCGCGTGCCATTCAGGCCTCCGGTTTCCGCGGTGCGGTGCGGGTGGCCGATGCGCTCTGGCACGTGATCGTCGGCCCGGATTCCGGCGCCTTGGCGGACCAGCTTCGCGGGGTCATGCGGCCCGCCGAATAATTCCGTCGGTATGACGAAGATTACTTGCGAATCGATGTTTCGATAGGCATCGTGCGCGCCTTGATTACCGGGCGCGACGGTCCTCAGTCGGGTTCCAGCCGCGATCTCGCGCCCGCAAAAAAACAATATCAATCAATCATTTTTAGTTAGCCAACGTGCAACCCGGGGGGCGGTTGAAGCGTCTGAGTTCGTGTCGCCAAAGGAAAGATCGCGTGATTCCCAAAAACAGAATGATCCAGAGGCTCGGCCTCTACTCCGCACTCACGATTTCGATCCTGGCCCTGGCCGCATGCGGCAAGGGAAAGGGAAATACCCCGGACCAGGCTGACCTGGTGCCGGTGCTGATCTCTCCGGAAGACGTACTCTCGACCAGCAGCAGTGCGTTGGCGTCGGGCCCGTCGATCACGGGTTCCATCCAGCCCGAGCGGCGCGCCGACCTCAGGGCCGAAGTGCCCGCCGTCGTGCTCGCCGCGCTCAAGGAAAACGGCGATCCGGTCAAGCGCGGAGATCTGCTCGTGCGTCTCGACCAGACCTCGATCCGCGACAGCCTGATGTCCGCCCAGTCCTCGATGAACGCGGCCGAGCAGGCGTACGAACAGGCCGAACGTCAGTACCAGCGCATGTTGAAGCTGCGTGAAACCGGCGTCGTCTCGGCACAGCAGGTCGAAGACGCCGAGATCCGCCGCAACAGCGCGCAGAGCGAACGCGAGGCCGCGCGCTCGCGCCTGGTGACCGCGCGCCAGCAGCTCGAGCGCACGGAAGTGCGCGCGCCGTTCGACGGCATCGTCAGCGACCGCCAGGTGTCGGCGGGCGACACGCTGCAGATCGGCAAGGAGCTGCTCAAGGTCATCGACCCGGGCAGCCTGCGTTTCGAAGGCTTCGTTTCCGCGGACAACATCGGCGAAGTGCGCGCCGGCCAGGCCGTCTGGTTCCGCATCCATGGCTTCGGAGAACGCGAGTTCACCGGCAAGGTGACGCGCGTGAATCCTTCCGCGAACGCGACGACGCGCCAGGTCGAAGTCCTGGTGAGCTTCGACGACGCCGGTCAGCAGCCAAACGTGGCAGGCTTGTATGCGGAAGGACGCGTGGAAACCCGCACCGCATCGAAGCTCGCATTACCCAGCGCCGCCGTCGTGCGCGAGGGCGACAAGGCGTACGCCTGGGCCATTCGCGGCGCCAAGTTGCACAAGGCCGAGCTCACGCTCGGCGAGCGCGATCCGCGTTCCGGCGCGTACGTCGTGAACGCCGGAATCAACGAAGGCGAGGACGTGCTGCGGTTTCCCGGCGCGACGTTGAAGGAAGGCCAGCCAGTCACATTCGAGAACGCGAACAAGACCGCCGTGGTCGTCGAGAAGTAAGCGCGGCCTGACAAGGGAGTTTCCTCGATGTTGCTTTCGAATTTCAGCATCAAGCAACCGGTCACCACGGTCGCGATCATCATCGTGCTCATGTGCCTGGGCCTGCTCGCGCTCAAGAACCTGCGCGTCAACCAGATCCCCGACGTCGACCAGCCCGTGATGGTCGTGAGCTTCCCGTACCCGGGCGCATCGCCCGAGGCGGTGGAGCGCGACATCATCAATCGCGTCGAGAAGTCGCTGCAGAGCATTCCACAGGTCTACGAATTGCAGTCGACCGCGATGGACGGCACCGGCCAGTTCGTCATCATCTTCGACTTCAAGAAGAACATGTCCGAGGCGGGCGACGAGGTGCGCAACGCCATTGCGGCCGTGCGCTACAAGATGCCGATCGAGATGCGCGAGCCGATCCTCTGGCGTGTCGATCCGGCGGCGCAGCCCATCATGAATCTCGGGCTTTCCTCGTCGAAGCAGTCGCACGCGGAGATCTCGCGACTTGCCGAGGACGTGCTCGCGGACCAGCTGCGCTCGCTCGATGGCGTCGCGGTGGTCAACGTCGACGGCGCGCTGCGCCGCGAACTGTCCGTGTTGCTGCACGCGCAGAAGCTGCGCGAGTTCAACGTCTCGGCCGCCGACGTGGTCAACGCGCTGCGCGCGCAGAACACGAACGCGCCAGTGGGCCGCGTGAAAGGCGATCTCGACGAGCAGCTCATCCGCCTGGTGGGGCGCATCGAACGGCCCGCGGAGTTCAACGACATCGTCATCAAGCGCCTCGGCAACGAGGTCGTTCGGCTCGGCCAGGTCGCGACGGTCGAGGACGGTTTCGCCGAACCCAACAGCTACAGCCTGCGCTCGGGCAGTCCGAACGTCGGCCTCTCGGTGATCCGCCAGCGCGAAGCGAGCACGGTCACCGTGGCCGAGCGCATTCGCGATGAAGTCAAGAAGATCAACGAGACGCTGCCCGAGGGCACCAAGCTCGAGGTCACTCGCGACGGCGGCGAGGAAGCTTCCAACAACCTCAACAACGTGATCCACGCGCTGGTCTTCGGCGCGGGCCTCACGATCTTCGTGGTCTACGCCTTCCTCAATTCCTGGCGCTCGACGCTGATCACCGGCCTGTCGCTGCCGACGTCGGCGATCGCCGCGTTCATCGCCGTGTGGTTGTGCGGATTCACGCTGAACTTCATGACCCTGCTGGGTCTGTCGCTCGCGATCGGCGTACTCATCGACGACGCCATCGTGGTTCGAGAAAACATAGTCCGGCACATGGAACGCGGCGAGGACCGCATGGCGGCCGCGCGCAACGGCACCGCGGAAATCGGCCTCGCGGTCACGGCGACCACGCTGTCGATCGTCGCGGTGTTCGTGCCCGTCGCCTTCATGGGCGGCGGCGCGGGCGAGTGGTTCCGGCCCTTCGCGGTCACGGTCGCCGCCTCGGTGCTCGTGAGTCTGTTCATCTCGTTCACGCTCGACCCGATGCTGTCGGCCTACTGGGGCGATCCGCCGGGACATGCGCAGCGCGAGCGCCGCGGCCTGGAGAAGTACTTCGCGAAGTTCAACGTCTGGTTCGATCACCAGGCGGATCGTTACGGCAATGTCATCGCCTGGGCGCTGCACCATCGCAAGTGGATGGCCTGGGGCTCGGTTTTCCTGCTCATCGGCTCGTGCAGTTATCAAACCACGTTCGGTGGCAGCGAATTCCTCCCGAAGTCCGACTACGGCACGCTGGCCATCGAGGTCCGCACGCCGTCGAGCACCAGCCTCGAGTACGCGCGCAACAAGGTCCAGAAGGCGGCCGATCTCGCGCTCGAGATGGACGAGACCAAGAGCACCGACGCGCGCGTCAGCACGACGGGCGGTCGTGTCTGGGTGGAGGTGATCGACAAGTCGGAGCGCTCGAAGTCGCTGGAAGATCTGGCCGCCGAGCTGCGCGAAAAGCTCAAGCAGCTCGTGGGCGCCGAGTACGTCGTGTTCGACGATCTCAACCAGGGCGTGCGCAAGCCGGTGCAGATCCAGTTCTACGGCACCGATTCCCGCAAGCTCATGGAGATCACCAACGACTTCATGGAAAAGGTCCGGCAGATCCCGGGCGCGGTGGACGTCGGACTTTCCGAACAGGATCCCAAGGACGAGCTGCGCATCGAAATCGATCGCGGTCTCGCGAACCAGCTCGGCATTTCGGTGAACGACGCCGCGCAGACGCTGCGCGTGGCGTTCGCGGGCGTCGAGGTCGGAGACTGGGTGGACCCGGTCGGCCAGTCGCGTGACGTGGCCGTGCGTCTCGCGCCCGAGGATCGCGTCAGCGCCGAGAACATCGAGCACCTGCCGATCAACGTCACGGGCACGAGCATGATGGTGCCGCTCGAACAGATCGCGAACATCACGATGGACAAGGGTCCAGCGCGAATCCAGCACCTCAACGGCAAGCGCACCGTCACGGTGGCCGCGAACGTGCAGGGCGTCGACGCGGGCAAGGTTACGAAGCAGGCGCAGGAGATCGCCAACTCGATCGACTTCCCGCAGGGTTTCGGCGTCGGTCTCGGCGGCGCGTCGCGCGATCAGTCGGAGCTGTTCGCCGAGATGTTCACGGCGCTCATCATGGGCATCTTCGTGATGTACCTGGTGCTCGTGATGCAGTTCGGTTCGTTCACTGCGCCGATCGCGATCATGCTTTCGCTGCCGCTGTCGCTCATCGGCGTGGTGCTTGCGCTGAATCTCACGGGCGGCACGCTCAACCTGATGAGCTTCATCGGCGTCATCATGCTCATGGGCCTCGTCGCGAAGAACGCGATCCTGTTGCTCGACTGCACGCGCGAGGAAGAGAAGCGCGGCATCGACCGCGAGGAAGCGCTGATGCACGCGGGACGCGTGCGCTTCCGTCCGATCATGATGACCACCTTCGCGCTGATCGCCGGCATGATGCCGGTGGCCATCGGCATCGGAGAGGGCGGCGAGTTCTACAGCCCGATGGCCGTGGCCATCATCGGCGGCGTCATCACTTCGACGTTGCTGACGCTGCTGGTCGTGCCGAGCTTCTACGACAGCATCGAGATCAATCGCGAACGCGCCGGCATCAAGTTCCACGCGCGCGCCGCGTATGGGAACACCTTCGTCGCCTTCCTGGTGACGTTGTTCGAGGTGTTCGCGACGCTGCTGCTCCTGCGGTTCTTCTACCGCTTCGTGCGCTGGGCGTTGGGACTTCAGTCACCCGGTGAGCACCCGGTGGAGCGCGCGAAGCGCCTCGCCGACTTCGAGGTGCGCGAAGGCTATGTCATGCGGCCGCAGTGGTGGCAGCACGCGCGCCGTCCGTACACGCCGAAGCTTCGCGGGACTCCCAAGCAGAAGAACCCGTACGCGCCGCGGCCCATGCCGCAGCCGCAAGCGGCGGAATGAAGCAGACAGGGGACCCGAACGGGTCCCCTTCTTCTTTACGCGTATCGATCGCGCGCGTAGGCCAGGCAGACGATTCCCGCGAGTCCCCATTGCGCGCTCGCGTTGGTCGAGATCCCCGGACCTTCGTCGACAGGATTGAGCACGGCGGGCCCTTCGATGCGTTTCGCCGCGAATGCCTGCCGCGGCGAATATCCCGCGCGGCCTTCGGTGAATTCCTTCCAGGCCCGTGCCGCGAGCGCGGGATCCTTGCGGCGATACGCGGCATAGGCCGTGAGGCGGGCATGACCCTGTTGCAGGTTCGTGCCGCGCAGCTCCTGCCCGAGCGCCGCCTTCTGCTGCGCGGGCGGCGCGTTGTAGAGCTCGCAGTACTGCAGCCACGCGCGCTCGAATTCGGGCACGCCGAGTAGTTCGATCAGCTCGGCGCAGACCTCCGGCAGGCCGAAGGCCGCGGAGAGGTGCGACACCTCGATGTCGTTCTTCTTCGAGACGTCGAATGCGCCGGTCGTGAGGTTCATGCGTTCGCCGCCCGTGAAGAATCCGCGCGGCTGCGTGCCGATCGTCTTCATGCTCGCGAGCAGGCGGGCGCGCATCTTCGGATCGCGCGTGCGCTCCCATTCGGTGAGCCACGCGCTCGCGAGCGAACCCCAGTCGGTACCGAAGCCGAGATGCGCGTAGTCGCCGTCCGGATCCGTCTGCCGCTCCTCGGGATTCGCGAGCTTGCGGCCGGGTTGCACGGTGCGCAGCGTCCGCGCGGCCTCGTTCTGCTCGCGCATGAGATCGCCGACCCGCTCGTCGGCGGTGAGGAAGTAGTAGTAACGGCGGTTCAGCGCGGTGCTGATGCGCAACTGCTTGGCGCTGCAGCCCCAGTGCTGGACGTTGTGGCGCGAGCCGAGTGGCGCGAACCTGCCGAGGTGATGCACGTCGACCTCGCCGGTGTGGCGGGTCATGGCCTCGGAGAATCTGAACGCATCGGCGCGGCCCGTGCGCAAGAAATACATCCACAGCCACACGTCGGTGGCGAGCTCGGAGTTGTCCCAGGCGAAGCCGCCGATGTCGTAGCGCCATTCATGACGGTCGAAGTCGTACGTGTGCATGACGTCACCGTAATTCCAGAAGCCGTACCAGCCGCGCTGTTCCTGCTGGCCGCGATAGAAATCGAACATCCAGTCGAGCTGTTTCTCGAGCGTCGCGTGCTCGGGCGGCGTCCGCGAGGGCAGCGACAACGCGTGCGCGAACACGCCGGATTCGACGATGGTTTGCGGTGTCGGCACGATGCGGGCCGGCGCCACGAGCGCGTCGGCAAGTTCCGGAAGGCGGTCTCGCGCGGGCGTCGCGGGCAGGACCCACAACATCAGTTCGCTGGTGCGCGCGACGCCGAGCGGCGTGCCGAAGCCGGGTTCGTAATCCTCGTAGGTGATCTCGAGGCCGCCCTTGTATTGCTTCTCGTACGTGTCCTGTCCGAGGCCGTCGTGATAGAAGCGCAGGTCCATGGGCTGCGCGTCGGGCGCCCACACCCACATCGTGACCTTCGCCGCGTCCGTGTGCGCGTCGCGGATGTCGAGCTGCGCGGGATGGCTCTGCCAGAAGTTGCGGATGCCGAACGCGACGCCGCCATCGGGCGCGCCCACGTATCCGAGTCCGCTCGCGCGCGTACCGCGCGCGCTGTCGAGCCAGGCGTGACCGTCGGTCGTGCGCTTGCGGATGGTGAAGGAGTCCGCGTTCGGCTGGAACAAGGTCCAGTCGCCGAACGCGGGAATGTATTGAAGCAGGTTGGTGACCACCGGCGTGATCGACGGCACTGCCGCGCCGGCGATCTGCGCCTGCCTCGCCGCGACGCCCGGGTCGCGGCGCAGGCCGGTGAGGCCACGCACGGCCTCGCCGAATACGCCGTCGTTGCCACCGACGAAACGCACGTGGCGATCGTGAAGCTGCGCATCGAGCGGCACCGAGAACCGCAGTCCGACGCCGCGGATGAAGTCGCGCGCCTCGTCTCCATCGAACACGATGGTGTGCAGCACGCGAATGGCCTCGCTACCGGAATGGAAATACAGCCGCAGCGTGAACGGCAGCCAGAGGCGCGACCCGTGCTCGTGTTTGCCCTCGACTTTCACGACGGCGCGGACCGGGCCGTCCTGCTCGAGCGTGACCCTTTCGATGGTGCTTCGAAACGTTTCCTGGGTGACCTGCGAATCCGCCGACGATGCGGTGCGATCCTGGCGCAGCAGGACGAGGTGTCCCTCGCGTAATACTTCGCGGCCCTCGCGCGAGATCGCCGAGATGAAGTTCGTGCCGGCGCGGGAGAGTCGGCAGACGAAACGGCCGGTGTCGATTTCGAAGCCCGCCTGGCTTTCCTTCACGCTGAGCACGGACTCGGGCCTCGCGCCGCCGCGCCGGGCGACGACCTCGAAGGGGCCGTCGCCGATGCTGGCGGCTGCAGGAAGCGCATGAGCCGACCACTTGATCGAGCCGTCGGGCCACCAGGCCAGCGGCCAGGATTGAAGTGCGTGGGCGGTCCCATCGGCGCCACGGAGGACGAAATTCCGTGATTCGCGTTGCCTGCCGCGCGGCCATGGCGTGCCCCAGGTGGTCCCGTCGAATCGCGGTTGCGCCCGGTCGTCGAGCCACCGGACCCAGTTGCCGCCGGTGGGGTTCGCGGCGGCGCCCGAGGACCCGCCGGCCGCCTCGAGCGATGTCACGGCAACGGGCGTGGCGGCGGCCGCCGAAAGAAAGGCGCGGCGCGAGATACGATGCTTCATGGACTCCCCCTGATCCTGATCGTGACCGAATATGCACGATGTTGATCGGTTCTGCAAAGAATATGGGCCGAATGATCGGGATGGCGGGTGTTCCGCGCCATCCCCGAACGAGCGGGCGAAGGCCACGTACAAGCGCGGACGCGCCGACCAAGGTCCCACGTCTATCTACTCGCCGGTCGGCGTATGATCGGCGCGGGAAGTTATTAGTCCATGGTCTCAACGTCGAAGTGCAGGGAAGGATTCCGATTCGACATATTACGAGAGCGATTTAACGCTCCGGCAGGACCGCGAGCCGCATCACGTCCGCTCTGAACGTAATCTGTAACCTTGCGCGTCGAGGAGTCGCTTCGAGAAATCAGGGAATGGACCGACAGTCCACATTGGCCGCTGCATCGACTGATACGGGCCAGACGACCATTCGTGCGTCTGTGCTCAACGAACAGGTCATCGAGGTTGCGCCGGGCTGGGTCGCCAGTCTCGAGCAGGCGCTGCCGCACGCGCGTTACCGCGCGATCGCGCTCTATGACGCGCGCGGCGAAGTACTCCACTGCACGTCCACCGATTTCGGCATCGAGTTTCGCCAGGCCCTGAACGATGCGCTCGATGCGTTCGTCCTCGGCGCCGCGCGCGAGTCGCGCTTCCTGCGCGGCGAGGGTACGCGCACCGCGGTGATGCTCGCGCTGCGCGACCTGCATTCGGCGCTCCAGGGTGTCTGCCTGCTCGTGGTCGAGGACACGCCGCCGGAAGACGAAGATCCCGCGGCCCGATTCCTCACGCCGTCGGTCCAGACCATCCTCACGGACATCGCCTCGGAGATCGCGCAGACCTTGCACGCGATGCCGCGCACGGCGCCACCGAAGCCAAAGCCGCCGGTGCCGCTGCCGCTCGAAGCCGTGTACGCGCAGATCCGCGAACAGGAAGTGGTGCTGCGCGTGCAGCAGCTCGTGCGCCTGCGCAAGGCCGAAGGCATCCGCCGCTTCGAAGTGCTGCTGCGGCACATGGTCGATGGTGAAGAACAGACTCCCGAGCGCGTGATGCAGACGGCCGCGAATCATGGGCTCGCCTCGATGATCGACCGCAAGGTGATCGGCGAACTCATCGGCTGGCTGCACCGCAATCCGGGGGTGTGGAAACGCGATCCGCCCACGTTCTCGGTGAACCTGTCGGACGCGGCGGTCACCGAGCCGCATTTCATCGGTTTCGTCGAAAGTTGCCTGCAAAAGGCCGGTTTGCCGCCGGGCCTGATCGGCGTGGAATTCTCCGAGCGTGTGTGCCTGTCGAACCCCGACCAGGTGATGCCGGCGCTCGACGTGTTCGCGCGCTGCGGCGTGCCGGTCGCGATCGACGACTTCAACGTGGTCGGCGCGGGCATGCCGATCCTCGAGCACTCCGCGGTTCGTCTCCTGAAGCTCGACGCGGAGCTCACTTCGAACGCCCTGCAGCACCGCCTGACCCAGGCGCGCGTCGTCGGCCTCGTGCAGACCGCGAAGGTGATGGGATTGCAGACCGTCGCGAAGCGCGTGATGGGCGGCGATCACAGCAACTGGCTGACCGCGCTCGGCGTGGATTTCGTGCAGAGCTTCGAGGCTTCCCCGCCCGTGTCGCTCGACAGCCTGCTGCCCGCGGCCACGGCTCAAGCGAGCCAGGCCTAACTACCAAGTATCCGAGCTCTCCGACATGAAGAAGGGGTCG
>JAEZCR010000261.1 GCA_023433465.1 Pseudomonadota bacterium
CCTCATGATCGTGTCCGACTTCCTCGACGAACGAGCGGTCGATCATGATCCCGTCGAGCGGGCTCGCGCGCAGGCGCCCCAGCGACACGTAACCCGTGCCGAAGTCATCGACCAGCACGCGCACGCCGCGCCCGCGCAGCTGGTGCAGGGCCGCGAGCCCCGTGCGTCCGGTGGACAGCATCTGCTCGGTGATCTCGAGGTCGAGGTGCGTCAGCTCCACGCCGGCCGCCGCGGCGGCGTTCGTGACGTCCTCCGCCAGACTTTCCGCCGACAAGTATTGCCGGCCGACGTTCACCGAAACGCGGATGTTGGGCAGCCCGCGTTCCGCGAGCACGGCGAGGTCGCGGCACGCACGCTTGAGGACCCAGCGGCCGAGCTGCGCGGACAGTCCCGACAACTCGGCGATGGGCAGGAATTCGGAGGTAGGCACGAGCCCGCGGATCTTGTGCGGCCAACGCAGGAACGCCTCGACCGCCACGACCTCGCGCGTCGCGAGCACGTAACGCGGCTGGTAGTGCAGCTCGAGCTCGTCGTTCCGGATCGCGCGCGTGAGCTCCTGCTGCCAGTCCAGGCGCGTGAGCGAGGCGAGGCGCAACGTGTCCGAGTAGAACAATACGCTGCGGTCCTTGCCCTCCCGGCGGATCGAATCGAGCGTGGTGAGCGCACGCTCGACGAGCTCGGCGGCGCGTTCGCCGTCGGTGCCCGACAACGTGACGCCCGCGCGCGCCGCGAGCTGGAAGACCTGGCCTTCGAGATCGACCGGATGACGCAGCGCCCGCATGAGGCTATCTACCGTGGCATCGGCGTCGGCGCGAGTGCGGATGTCCGCGAGTAACACGCCGATGACGTCGTCCGAAACCCGCGCGATGCGGGGAAGGTTCGCCGGGCCTTCGGGAAGCGTGTCCGCGATGGTTTTCGCCGCGTGTTCGACCAGCCGGTTCGCGAGCGCGGAATCGAACACGCGCTGATACGTCGCGTATCCGCCGATGTGGATCAGCACGACGCCGACCATGTCCTCGCGCAGTGCCGCCATGTCGAGCGCCATGCGCAGGGATTTCTCGAACCCGTCGCGGTGCGGCAGCATCGTGCTCGAGCTTTGCGGATAGAGCCCGGAGTCGTTGGAGGTCGCGCCCGCGCCCAGATCCCGGCACACCACGAGCGCGCGATCGAAGCCCTGCACCTGGAAACGCATCTCGTACTTGAAATCGCCGTCGCGGTAACGCTGCTGCGCGGGCTTGCGGGTCTTGAGGATGCGCCGCACCGTCTGGAGCATGTGCGTCGCGATCGCCTCGTTGAACACCTCCGCGAGCGCGTGTCCCGGAATTTCCTCCTCGGCCAGCGCGAGGCCGCGCACGGCGTTGCCGCCGAGACAGGACAGGATGGTGCCGTCGCGGCGGACGGTGAGCGCGAGGTCGGGCAGGGCGCTCGCGAGTTGCTGGCGGATGTCGTCCATGTGAATCCTCTAGCGAGCCTCGCGCAGCACGCGCAGCGCGTTCACGGTGTCGTCGCTGCCGCGCGTCGAGGAGTGCTCGATGATGACCCCGTTCGCGATGAGCCCATCGATGTTGGACTCCACGGCGGCGATGACCGAATTGAGATGCGCCACGGCGTCGGTGCCGAACCAGCCGCGCCAGGCGTTGCGCCCGCGCTTGGCGCGATACAACGCGAGGTCGGCGATCTTGATCGCATGCTCCCAGCTCACGGACTCGGGTTTGCCCGGCACGAAGGGCAGGCACGTGAGGCCGATGCTGCAGCTCGTGCGCACGATGGCGCCCTTGGGCAACACGCACTTGAGCTTCGCGATGCGCTCGCGAATGCGCTCGGCCAGCATGGTGGCGTGTTCGACGTGCTGCGCCTGCGCGACCACCACGAATTCGTCGCCACCCCAGCGCGCCAGCATGTCGTCCGGGCGGATCGCCGCGCGCAGCGCCTTCGCGATCTCGATGATGATCTCGTCGCCGGCCGCGTGACCGTGCTGGTCGTTGATGGGCTTCAGCGCATCGAGGTCGATGATCATGATGGCCAGGCCCAGCGAGCCCTTCGGCTCGGCGAGCATGCGCGGGAAGTGCTGCATGAGATAGCGGCGGTTCGCGAGCCCGGTCAGCGTGTCGGTGTAGCTCGCCATCTCCAGGCGGCGGTTGGCGTCCTCGAGCTCGCGGTAACGCTGCGCGAGTTCATAGGTGCGGTCGCTGACCTGCTGCTCGAGCTCGAGCCGCAGGGCCGCCGCGCGTGCGATGCGGCGCTGCTGCGCGTACCAGACGCCGAGCAGCATCAGCATCGCGACGATCGTGTAGCCGAAGAACGCCCATTTCGACAGCCACGGCGAGGGCGCCACGTCGATGGGCAGCGCGAGATCCTGCGTGCTCCACACGCCGTCGCTGTTGCTGGCGCGCACGCGGAACACGTAGTGACCACCCGGCAGGTTCGTATAGGTCGCCGCGCGACGCTCGTCGGCGCGCACCCAGTTCTCGTCGAAGCCGTCGAGCTTGTATTCGTAACGATTCGAGCGCGGATCGGCGTAGTCGAGCGCGGCGAACCTCAGCGTGATCACGTCTTCCTTGTGACCGAGCTGCAGCCGTTCGATGCGCTCCTCGGGTACGCCCACGTCGCCGGGAGCGTTCAGCTTGAGGAACTGCGTGAGCACGACGCGCGGCGGACGCTCGTTGAATTCGAGCACTTCCGGGTAGAAGGCGTTGTAGCCCGCGGTACCGCCGAAATACAGCCTGCCGCTGCGGTCGCGGTAGTGAGCGCCGAAGTTGAATTCCTCGGCCTGCAGACCGTGCAGACGGTGGAAACGCTGCACCGCGGCCGTCTTGGGATCCAGCCGGGCCAGGCCGAAGTTGGTGCTGATCCAGATGTTGCCGGTGCCGTCCGCGCGCAGGCCGTAGACCGAGTTGTTGGGCAGGCCGCGCGCCTCGGAATAGTTCTCGAAGCGCAGGTTGTTGGGCGCCTCGCCCGGGTTCAGCACGCGGTCGAGACCGCCGGCGCGCGTGCCGATCCACACGCCGCCGATGTCGTCGACGAGGATCGAGTAGATAGTGTCGTCGCTCAGCGAGTCGAGCTGCTTCGCATTGCGCTTGTAGTAGTGGATGCGCCGTGACTTCGCATCCCAGATATTGAGTCCGCCGCCGTCGGTGCCGATCCAGACGCGCCCGGCGCGGTCGCGCGCCAGCGCCGTGACACGGCCGCTCGACAGATGCAGGCCGTCCTCGGGACCCGGACGCAGGTTGTCGAAGCGGCGCGAGCGCGCGTCGAAGCGCGAAATGCCGCCGCCGTAGGTGCCGGCCCAGACCTGGGCTTCCACTTCGAGCAGGCTCATGACGCCCGCCGCGGCGAGCGTGGTCGGCACGGTGGGATCGTGCTGGAATCGTTCGGCCCGCAACGTCGTCGGGTCGAAGCGATTGAGGCCGCCGGTCATCGTGCCGACCCAGACCGACCCATCGGCGGTCTCGAGCATCGTCATGACGCGATCGTCGCTCAGCGAATTGCGGTTGCCGGCGACGTGCCGCACGGGTGTGACCTGCGAGGTCGCACGATCGAGCACGTTGATGCCCTTGCCGAACGTGCCGACCCACAACCGACCCTGCGGATCCTCCGCGAACGAAGTGATGTTGCGGTCGGTGAATCCTTCCGCTGCGCTGGCGCGCGAATGGCCGAAGGACCAGGTGCGCGGATTCCACTTGGCGAGACCGCCGGTCTTGGTGCCGATCCACAGGCTGCCGCCGCGATCCTCGAACAGCGAGACGATGTAGTCGTCCGGCAGCGAACGCGGCTCGGTGACGTCGCGGCTGTAGCTCGCGAACGTGTCCGTCGCGGTATTCAGCCACGCGAGACCGCGCATCGTGCCGACCCAGAGCCGGCCCGCGGTGTCGATCAGCAGCGCGCAGACACGGTTGGAGGGCAGGGACGTCGACGCGCCCGACCTGTCCGCGGATTTCTCCGGCTCCTGTCGATAGACCTTCCACTGCGCGCCGCGCGGCTCGAAGCGCACGAGGCCCGCGTCGGTGCCGATCCAGATCATTCCGTCGGGAGACTCGGCGAGCGCGCGCACGCGCACGCCCTGGTCGCCCGCGACTTCGAGGGGCAAGGCGATCCGCGTCACCGCCAGTGTCGTGCCCGAGATGAGATCGACGCCGCGATTGTTGCCGATCAGCGTGTCGCCGTTGCGCAGGATGAGAATGCTGTTGATGGAATCGTCGCTGAGCGACTGCGCGTCGCCCGGCATGCTCGTGAAGCGGCGCAATTCCTGCGAGCGAACGTCGTAGACCGCGAGGCCGTCATCGCGCGTGCCTATCCACAGGCGGCCCAACCGGTCGCGCGCGAGACTGCGCGCGCGCTCCAGCCACTCGGCGCCGCTCAACGCGGCGGGCGCTTCGAGTTTTCCGGTCTGCGCGTTGCGAAACACGATGCCGCCGCCGTCGGTGCCGATCCACACACCATCTTCGGTGGCCGCGAGCGAGTAGATCCACGGGGCGGGGAGTGAGCTCGCGTCGCCGCGCACGTGGCGAAGCTGCCGGAACTCGTAGCCGTCGAAGCGATTGAGGCCGTCCTCGGTGCCGAACCACATGAAGCCTTCGCTGTCCTGCGCGATCGCATTCACGGCGTGCTGCGACAGTCCTTCCTCGAGGCTGTAACGCTGCAGACTCAGCGGAGGCGTGGCGTGGGAAAACGCGGCAAATGCCAGGCAGAGCGTCGCGAACACCGCGCGCAAGCGATGAATGGGAGGCCTGTTTGTTCCCCGCTCTTCTGACATTTTGTTAAGGCCGCACCACGGCAACCCACATCGTAGAGGTCCGCGGGAAAACTCTGTGTGATTGGCGTCAGAAGGCCCGGTCAGGGCGCGCCGCATCAATGCGGCGCAGGGGTGTAAGTGTGATGCGGGTCACGCCCGCCGGTCCGGATCAGGTCCAATCGAGGGTCGTGATTCCGGCTTCCGCGGCGGCGCGGCGGGCGGCGAGGCTGCCGTTCACGAGCACGCCGCGTCGCGCGAGCCTGAGGTGCGGCAGGTCGGATCCGGCGTTGCCGTACGCGAATGTATCGGGATCCTCGCGCGTGGCCATGAGCTCGCGCAGGCAGCGCGCTTTCTCTTCTCCGCGACGATTCGCGGTGGTCAACGTGCCGTCGAGACGATCGCCCTCCCAACGCACGCCCGTGCAGATCACGAGATCGAAGCCGAGCTGCCGGCCGAATTCGGGGACGTAGAAGTCGACGCTCGCGGACATCAGCACCAGGTAGTGCCCGGCGTCACGGTGACGGCGGATGGTGGTGAGGGCGTCGCGAAAGCAGCGCCGCTCGATCGTCTCCTTCACGAAGCGTTCGGACGTCGCGCGCAGCTCCTCGCGCGGCGTGCCGCGCAGCGTGCTGCGCAGCAGGGACTGCTTGAGCGCGGCACGGTCGCGGTCGAAGGCGAAGCGGATCGCGGCCGGAATCACGCCTAACAACCGCAGCAAGTGTAATGGCCGCCGCACGAGATGCCGCAGAACGAGCGGAAACAGGGTGTCGCGGTGGGTGATCGTTCCGTCGAGATCGAAGATGGCCATCGTCATGATGGCGAAATCTTACACGTCGCGCGCGCCACGATTCGCCACAATTGCGCCGCGGGTATTGCCACTTTGCGGTTCGAAACTCCCGGCCGGTTGCATCTCATGGGAGTGGAAAATGTCCGAACGTCGCAGATTCATACCGCCGCTGCTGGCCAAACTTCTGGTCATCGGCGCGCTCGTCATACTACTGCTGATCCCGATCGGCCAGGTCGAGAGCCTCGTCGGCGAGCGGGTCAACATGCGCCAGACCGCCGCGATGCGCGTGGCCGAGTCCTGGGGCGGCGCCCAGACCACCGCGGGCGTGCTGCTCGCGATCCCGGTCGAAACCACGCGCGTGATCGTCGAGCAAAGCGCGGCGGGGCGCGAAACCCAGCGCACCGAGACCGATCGCAATGTCCTGTACGTGCTGCCGGATACGCTGACGGTGAAGGCCGATGCGGAGCCGAGCACGCGCACGGTGGGCCTCTACTCGACGCCTGTCTACCTCGCGAAGATCGCGATCTCGGGCGAGTTCCAGACACGCGATTTCGCGCATCTCAATGAGCCGAAGGAAGGGCGCGAGGTGAAGTGGAACGAGGCCAGGCTTCTGGTCCTCAATTCCGAATCGCGCGCGTTGCGCGCCGTCGATGACCTCGTGGTCGGCGGTCAGCCGGGCCAGGTGGCCGCGGATGGTTACGCGGGATCGGCGGGAATCTCCACCGGCGTTCCGCTCGCGGCGCTGCGCGAGAGTTCGACGATTCCGTTCCGTCTCAAGCTGACACTCGCGGGCAGCAGTCAGCTCTCGTTCCTGCCGCTCGCGCGCAAGGCGGATATCTCGCTCGAATCGCGCTGGCCGCATCCGAAGTTCGAAGGCGCCCCGGCGCCGCTCGAACCGACGATCGGCGACAAAGGGTTCTCCGCGAAGTGGTCGGTGCTCGAGATCAATCGCACCTTCGGCCAGAGCTGGTACGACGCGGAAGTGCGCCGCCGCGAGCCGGCCGAGACGGCGTTCGCGCTGAGCGCGGTGGGCGTATCGTTCTACGAGCCCGTCGACGTCTATCAGCGCAACTACCGCGCGGTGCACTACGCGGTGCTGCTGATCGCGATCACGTTCCTCACGTTCTTCCTCTGGGAGCACCTGAGCGGGATCGCGATCCACGGCATGCAGTACCTGCTGGTGGGCCTCGCGCTCGCGATGTTCTATCTGCTGCTGCTCGCGTTGTCCGAGCACGTGAGCTTCGACATCGCCTATACGGCCTCGGCGGGAGCGCTGGTCGGGCTCGTGACGATCTATCTCACGGGCGTGCTGAAAAACCTGCCGCTGGCGCTCGGCGCGGGCGCCGGGCTCGCGACGCTGTACACCATGTTGTACTGGATCCTGCGTTCCGAGGATTACTCGCTGCTCATGGGCGCGCTGCTGCTGTTCGGCGTACTCGCGATCCTCATGATCGCGACGCGGCGCATCGACTGGTCGAACGTGGCGCGGCTCCCGCGCGGCGCGGACGCGGCCGAGTAGCTGGTCGGGGCGGCCCGCCCCCC
>JAEZCR010000076.1 GCA_023433465.1 Pseudomonadota bacterium
GCCGGAGGGTTCGCGAAATACCGGCCGCGAGCGCCAGCACCAGCGCGCTCGCGGCCGCGATTCCGACCATGAACGTTACCTCGGATGAGGTCTCGAGCGCGCGGACTCCGTGCGCGAAGCCATGGAAGAAGGCGAAGAACGACGCGAGCGCGACGATGCCGCCGACCATCCCGCGCGAGGGCGACTTCGGCACGACGAAGGCGAGCACCGCGCTGACGCCGATGGACACGAGCAGCAGTGGCCGCACGGCAGGCAGCTCCATGCCCGCCATGGCGGACACCATCCCCGCTGTCAACAAGCACATCCACGCGCCGAGCAGTGCCGCCATCGCGCGGGTCTCGAACCGGCCCGCGAGCATGCCCACCGCGGCCAGCGCGAGCAGGTGATCGACGCCGCTGAAGGGGTGCAGGAATCCCGTGGCGAAGCCTGAATGTTCCGCGTGACCGGGATGGGCGAAGGCGATCGCCGGCACGAAGGCGGCGAGGACGAGGAAGCGCTGGGAACGTGTCATGGGGCGAGCGTACCGGAAACGTCGTTGCCTGTGACGCGGGCCGCTGCATCCACCCTATAAGTCATTTGACGCAGACGGTGCCCGGCAGTCGGACGCAGTATGATCGCGCGACATGAACTCCAGACCAGATGTATTGCGGGTGGGCGTCGGCGGCCCGGTGGGATCGGGCAAGACGGCGCTCGTCGATGCGCTGTGCAAGCGCATGCGCGATGAATTCAACATCGCGGTGGTCACCAACGACATCTACACGAAGGAAGACCAGGAATTCCTGATCCGCAGCAAGGCGCTCGCGCCGGAGCGGATCCGCGGGGTGGAGACCGGTGGCTGTCCGCACACGGCCATCCGCGAAGACGCGTCGATGAACCTCGCGGCGATCGACCAGCTCATGCACGATTTCGACGGGCTCGACATGATCATCGTCGAGAGCGGGGGCGACAACCTCGCCGCGACCTTCAGCCCCGAGCTCTCGGACCTGACGCTCTACGTGATCGACGTGGCCGCGGGCGACAAGATCCCGCGCAAGGGCGGCCCGGGAATCATGAAGAGCGACCTGTTGATCATCAACAAGATAGACCTCGCTCCGCACGTCGGCGCATCGCTCGAGGTCATGGACCGCGACGCGCGGCGCATGCGCGGCGAACGGCCTTTCGTGTTCACGAACCTGAAAACCGGACAGGGTCTCGACCAGGTCGTCGAGTTCATCTCGCGGCAGGGGATGCTCGAACACTGACACCGGCCTGATCCGGCCGCCACGCTTGTTGGCGTGTGTAGTTGGGCGCAAGATGGGCCATGGGGGTGGAGACTGCCCAGGTCTCGGGGGTGACGCTGGCGGAATGGCCGCCGTGGCGGCGCATTGTCCCCTCGGCTTCGCTGCGCAAGGTCCTAGCGTTCGCGCTGTTCCTGCTCGTGTACTTCGCGTCCTACCGGTACGCGATGGCCTTCAGCAACACGGTCGCCGCGCCGTTCTGGTTTCCCGACTCCGTCCTGCTGTGCGCGCTCTTGTGCACGCGGCGGCGTTGGTGGTGGCTGCTGTTCGTGGGCGTTCTGCCCATGAGGCTCTTCGTCGAGGTGTATCCCGGCCTGCCGCAGTGGTTCCTGCTGTCGGTATTCGTCAACGATTTCCTGAAGGGCGTACTCGCGGCGCTGGTGTTGCAGCGTTTTCTGCGTGATCCGATCCGGCTGAATTCGCTTCGCGAATTCGGGATCTACTTCCTGTTCGTCGTGATACTGATCCCGCTGCTGAGCGCGCTCGGCGGAGCGGCGTCGCGCTTCGGCATCGGTCACACCGACTTCTGGTCGAACGTGGAGCAGTGGTTCCTCGGCGACGCCATCGCGAGTCTCATCGTGACGCCGGTGCTCTTCTATTGGGTCCTGAGACCGCCCGATCCGCGCAGCTTCACCGCTCCGCGCGTGGCGGAGGCCGCGATCCTCATCGTGGGATTGCTGCTCAGCCTGCAGTGGGCCTTCGAGCCATCGATGCAGACGCGGGACTTCACCGAAGCGCGCTATTACATGCCGGTGCTGTTCATCGGCTGGGCGGCGATCCGCTTCCGCATGGCGGGCGCCACGGGCGCCGTCGCGTTCCTCACCGCGTTCACGGTGAACGCGGCGCTCCAGGACACGGTCCCGTTCGCCAATCTCGCGGATGCCGAGGCGGCGAGCCGGGTACAGCATTTCCTGTTGCTGCGCGCCGCGCCACTGTACCTCGCGGCGGTGCTGCTCGAGGAGGGCGTGCGAGTCGCGAACTCGCTGCGGCAGAGCGAGCGTCGCTACCGCGACGTCGTGGAGAGCCAGCCCGGATACGTGTGCCGCATGCTGCACGACACGACGCTGACCTTCGTCAATACCGCGTATTGCCGCTTCCTCGGCAAGTCACGCGAACAACTGCTCGGCGTCAAACTACTCGACCTTTTGCCGGCGAACGCGCGCCGCGCCGCGCGCGACGCCGCGGAGCGCGCGATCCAGCTTTCCGAGCACAGCGCGTGGGAGTGCGAAGTGCTCCATCACGATGGTACGAGCGTCTGGCAGCACTGGGTCTGCCACGCGATCGAGTCGGAGCCGGAGTCGGAGCGCGCGCCCGAACTGCAGCTGATCGGCCAGGACATCACCGACCGCAAGCGCGCCGAGGAATCCGGCCGGCGACTCGCGCACGCGACGCGGTTCGCGGCCGTGGGCGAGTTGACAGCGATGGTGGCGCACGAGATAAACCAGCCGCTCACCGCGATCCTCAGCAACGCCGAGGCGGGGGAATTGATGCTGAAGGCGGAGGAGCCGCCGCTCGACGACATCCGCGAGATCCTGGCGGACATCCGCAAGGACGATTTGCGCGCGGACGCGGCGATCCGCGGCATCCGCTCGCTGCTGCAGCGGCGTGAATTCCAGCCGGGTCCGGTGGATGTAAACGCGATGGTCGCCCAGGTGTTGCGGCTCATCGCCGGCGACGCGCTGTTCCGGCGGGTGACCGTGCGGCGCGATCTCGCGCCCGATTTGCCCGCGATCGTGGGCGACGCGTCGCACATCGAGCAGGTGCTGGTCATCCTCCTCGTCAACGGCATGGATGCGATGAAGGACACACCGGAGGCCGAGCGGGAGATCACCGTGAGCACGCGCCATCGCCCGGATGCGGGCGTCGAGGTCGCGGTGCGCGATCGCGGTCACGGCATCTCCGAGAAGAACATGACGCAGCTCTTCGACTCGTTCTTCACGACCAAGCCGGATGGCATGGGCCTCGGCCTGTCGATCGCGCGCTCGATGATCGCCGTGCATGGCGGCCGCATCTGGGCGGAGAACGCGCCGGATGGCGGCGCGGTGTTCCGCTTCACGTTGACCATCGAGCGCTCGCCGCCCAGCGCCTGATGCCTGGAGTGTGGCGCATTCACAGATTCCCGCTTGCGGTTGCGCTCGCGCTGCTGTCGTGCGGCTTCTCGACTTCGCGCGCGGAAGAACCGCTCGAGGAAGTCGTGGTCTCGGGAGAGTTTCCCGGTCCCGGCATGTGGAAGGTCACGCGCGCCGACGATCCGGCCGGGCACGAGCTGTGGATAGTCGGAACGCAGGCGCCCCTGCCGAAGCGCATGCGCTGGAAGTCGCGCGAAATCGAGGCCGTGGTGCTGGACGCGCAGGAAATCCTGCTCGACGCGAACGTCACGATGGAGCCGGACGAGAAGATAGGCATCCTGCGTGGCATCACGTTGCTGCCCGCGATGCTGAAGGCGCGCCGGAATCCGGACGAGGCGCGGCTCGAGCAGCTCCTGCCGGCGGAGTTGTACGCACGCTGGCTGACGCAGAAGAAACGTTATCTCGGACGCGAGCGCGGCGTCGAGGAATGGCGTCCGATCTTCGCGGCCGACAAGCTGCGGCGCGCGGCCCTCGACGATCTCGAGCTGCGCGACAGCGGCATGGTCTGGGAAGTCGTGAGCAAACTCGCCGAGAAGCACGAGAAGAAGGTCACGACGCCGAGCATCCGGTTCACGTTCAAGCGCAGCGAACTGCGCGCGAAGATCAAGGAGTTCTCGCGCGAGTCGCTGGCCGACGTCGAGTGTTTCTCCACGATGCTCGACTACGTCGAGGCATTGTCGCGGAGCGAGATCGAGGCGGCGCGCGCACGCGCGTGGGCGACCGGCGACATCGCCGCGCTCGAGACGCTGCCACGACTGCCGAATCCGATGTTGCCCTGCGCGCTGGCCGTGATGAACTCGCAGGTGGCGCGCGAGGTGATCCCGGCCGACATCGGCTCCCGCCTGCACGAGCGCTGGCTCGATGCGGCGCAGCAGAGTCTGGCGGCGAATCAAACTACCGTGGCGATCGTGCCACTGCGCAAGTTGCTGGATCGGGACGGGTACGCCGCGGCGCTACTCGCCAAAGGCTTCATCGTCGAAGCGCCGCGGTAGCCGGCGGGCGTAGAATCGCGCCATGAACGCCGGCGCCCCGATCGACACCCTTGCGGCCGCGCGCGAGCTGCTGCCGCTCATCGCTCGTCAGCGCGAGATCACCGAGAACGAACGGCGTCTCGCGCGTCCCATCGTCGACGCCCTCATATACACCGGGCTGTGCCGTGGCGCGATCGCGCGCGAGCTCGGCGGCCTGGCGCTGGCGCCGACCGAGGCCCTGTCCCTCTACGAAACACTGGCGCGCGCCGAAGCGTCCGTCGCCTGGATCGTGTGGAACAACGCGCTGCCATCGTTCTTCGGCCGCTTTCTCGCGCCCCCGGCGCGCGCGGAAGTGTTCGCCGATCCGACGTGGCTGTACGCCTGCTCCACGCGGCCGAGCGGCAAGGCGGCGATCGAAGCGGATGGATATCGCGTGACGGGACGGTGGGCGCTCGTGTCCGGTTGCGAATTCGCCGAGTGGATTTGCGTGCGCAGCGTGGTCGAGGAAAACGGCGCGCCGCGTTTGCTGGCGCCGAACATGCCGGAAGTGCGCATGGTTTGGCTGCGCCGCGGCGAGTTCGACATCCTCGACACCTGGTATACCGGCGGACTGCGCGGCAGTGGCAGTCACGACGTCATCGTGAACGGAAAAATCATCCCGAAGCGCCTGACGTGCTCGCCGCTCGATGGCAGTTCGCTCGAAGGCCCGATCGGGCGCATACCGATCGTCTGCAACATGGCGGCGGGATACGCGGCGCAGCTGTTGGGACTGGGCGGCGCTGCCGTCGACGCGCTGATCGAGCTGTCGCTGAACAAGCCGGCGATCGATCCTGGCCCTTCACTCAAGGAAAGGCCCGCGGTGCTCGCAACCGTGGTGGAACACCAGACGCGGCTCGCCGCGGCGCGCGAGCACCTGCATGGCGTCGTCGGGCGCCAGTGGGAAATGGTGGAGAACGGAGCGGCAACCGCGATCTCGGTCGCCGACGTCTTCGCGGCCGCGCATCATGCGATGGCGCAGGGGCGGGCGGCGGTATGTGCGATGTACGCGGCCGCCGGCGCGAGCGCGCTCTACACGAGCTCACCCCTCGAACGAATGCATCGCGACCTGCACGCGATGGCCGCGCACGTCATCGCACAGCCGATGTGGTTGGAGGATACCGGGCGCGTGCGGCTCGGCTCCGCGCCGGTCAATCCGCTCTATCTAGTTTGAATCGTCCGGCTTCGCGTCAGGTTCCTGCGACTTGAGATCGCCACCGGACTCCGGCGCGGAGCGATGCGGCCGCGTCGCCTTGGCGACGTCGAGCGATTCGCGCAACAGGCGTGCCCACCTGCCGAAGGACATGCGCATTTCGTGCAGGTTGGTCATGGCGGTGGCTTCGCGCAGCGTGCTGTTGGCGATACCGGCGTTGCGCAACTGGGGATCGCTCAGGCCGATGCCATAGTCCTCGTTGCCGTCGAACCGGTCGACGCGCGCGACGATGACGCCGCTCTGCGCGTCGCGTAATTCGCCGATCACGCGCATCTTGACCGGCCCGCTCGTGTAGGTCTTGGAGCCGCTCGGTTCCTTGCCGGCATTGGGAGCGGGGATTTCGAGATCCTCGATCCTCGGCTCGATGATGAGTACATCCGCGTCGGGGTTCTCGGCGAATTGCCACGGACCGTTCTTGATGAGCGCGCGCTCGAATTCCTCGCGAAATAGTTCCGAGGCATCGTCGCGGATCTTCTTGAGGTCGTTGTCGGTCACGTCTTTGTGCTGATCGCGCCAGCCGGACTTGAATGCGATGACCGGCGGTTCGAGGATGAGTCGGCGGTACTGCACGAACTGCGCTTCCGGCCGTCGATAGACACCGCCCGAAGCCCGTGAGGCCACGCGGACCAGGCCGTCGTCGGTAACTTCCTCGGGCCCGGGCAGCGAACGGCAACCGGCGAGCGTGCACGCCATCGACATGGCCATGCTCGCGAGAACACCGACGCGCCAGATCTTCATGGACTCGCCTCGAATGCCGAAGTGAGCCGATTCTAGCGCGGGCGGCGGCCTCAGCGCGCGAGGGCGTGAACGGCGCGGGCGGCGGCCGAAGCCCGGTTCTCGACCCCGAGCTTCACGAAGATCTGCTCGAGGTGCTTGTTCACCGTCCGCGGACTGATGTCGAGGATTTCGCCGATCTCGCGGTTGGCCTTGCCGCGGCTGATCCACAACAGAACCTCGGATTCGCGCGACGTCAACGCAAGCGACTGTTGCAGGCGTTTCTCGTCATCCGTGGTGCTGAGCTCGGTGAGGCGGAACAGCAGTTCGTCCGGGCCGATCGGGCTCAGCACGGAGATTTCGAGCTTGCGACCGGCCGCGTCCACCAGCAGCCGCGCCTGCGGCGCCGTGCCTTCCGATCGCAGCCGCATGAGCTGCGACATCACCGGCTGCGGCAGGCTGGGCCCGGCACCCTGCGACGTCGGAAAGAGCTCGGACAACAATTGCCGGGCCTTCGGCGTGCACCACAGCAGCCTGCCGAGGCGGTCGGTCGCGAGCAGGAAGCGTCCGGTGGCGTCGAGCGCCGCGCGCGAACCGGCGGCCGCGCGGGCGTTGGCGAGATGGACGCGGATCCGCGCCAGCAATTCATCGACGACCAGCGGCTTGGTGACGTAGTCCACGCCGCCCGCGGCCAGACCCTCGAGCACGCTTTCGGTTTCGGTGAGGCCGGTCATGAAGATCACCGGGAGGTGCGCGAGCATGCGTTCGCGTTTCATGCGCCGGCAGGTCTCGAAGCCGTCGAGACCGGGCATCACGGCGTCCATGAGCACGAGATCCGGCGTGATCTGCTCGAGCAGTCGCAGGGCGCTGTCGCCGTCGGTGGCGATGAGCACCGTGAAGCCGGCATGGTCGAGCGTGTCGGTGAGGAACCCGAGGGTCTCGGGCGTATCGTCCACGACCAGGATGGAGTCGCGGCGGACGTCGGCGGCGGGAGTGTAGTTAGTCATGGTCTTATCCATGTTTGCGCATTCCTTCCAGGACGTTCATGTATCGCTTGAGATCGAAGTTCGTGACCAGCGCCCGCATGCGTGTCGCGAAGGCCTTGCTCTGTGGATCGCCTTCGAGCTCGCGCAGCTTGGCCTGGATGCCGCGCACGTGCCCGATGAGGCCGAGTTGATAGAGATCGTCGACGTGGTGCCGGGAGTGTGCGGGCAGTGTGTCCGACGCATCCGCGCCGGGAGGTTCCGGCTCCGGGACGGCGGCCGCGTGGGTCCATTGCAGGTCGAGCTGCACGGCCAGGCATTCGAGCATGCGCTGCACGTCGATGGGTTTGTTCAGGAACGCGTCGTGGTTGAACTCGGCGCCGCCCGGCGAGAACTCGTGCGCATTCGCCGAGACGATCACGATCTTCGTGGGACGGGAGCGCGCGCGCAGGCGCTCGGCGACCTGCCAGCCATTCATGCCGGGCATGCTGATGTCGATCATCGCGAGATCGGGCTCGCATTCCTCCGCCAGCGCGAGTCCGCGCAGGCCGTCCGGCGCCGTGAACAACGCGAAGTCGAGTGGCCGCAGCAGGTTCTGGACGATGTCGAGGTGCGCCGGATCATCGTCGATGAGCAGCAGTCGCCGCCGTGCGCCGACGTAGCCCGTGATCGCGCGCGCGCCCGCCGCGCTCGGCGCCGGCGCGGCCTCGGAAAGCAGCAGCCGCACGGTGAATCGGGTGCCGGCGCCGACCTGGCTCGACGCGTTGATCTCGCCGCCCATGATCTGGGTTAGTAGTTTGGTGATCGTGAGGCCGAGGCCCGTGCCGGGAATCGCGCGCACGTTGGCGCCCTGGCCGCGCTCGAATGGCTCGAACACGCGCTCGAGTTCGTCCGCGGGAATGCCCACGCCCGTGTCCGAAACCTCGAACTCCGCCACCTGGCTGCGGTATCGCACGACGAGCGACGCGCTGCCGCGCTCGGTGTACTTGATCGCGTTCGAGAGCAGGTTGATGAGGATCTGCCGCAGCCGCTTCTGATCCACGTGCACGACGGCGGGCAGATTCGGCGGCCGCGAGTAGATGAAGTCGATACCCTTCGCGGCCGCCTGCAGCTTGAACATGTCGACGATCTGGTCGAGGAATTCCGGCAGGGCGACCTTGTCGCGGTTCAGGCGCAGGATGCCGTTCTCAATCTTGGAAATGTCGAGGATGCCGTCGATGAGATCGGCGAGGTGTTCGGCGCTGCGGCGGATCACGCGGATCGCGTTGTCCGAAGGACCCGCGGCGCCTCGTTCGAGCAACTGTGCGTAGCCGTAGATCGAATTGAGCGGCGTGCGGATCTCGTGGCTGATGCCGGCGATGTAGCGGGTCTTCGCGACGTTCGCGGCCTCGGCGACTTCCTTGGCTTTCTGCAGGGCTGCGTCGGTGCGTTTGTGCGCATCGATTTCGTCCATGAGCATCGTCGTCTGGCGCGCGGATTCGGCCTCGGCCGCGCGGCGGCTCTCGTGCGCGAGCACGATCAGCCACGAAGTCACGCCCGACAGCAGCAGCAGGCAGAAATACACCAGCCACAGCGTGGTCGAGATCACCTCGCGGCTGGCCGGCGCCGCGCTGCCGTACTGCTGGTAGATCAGCGCGAGCAGGAAGGCGATGGCGAGGTTCGACAGCAGCATGAGTCCGCCGAAGTGGCCCGCGCGCGTGTTGAGCAGGGCGCCGAGGCGCTTCGGCAGGAAGCGCGCGATGAACAGGTCGAGTTGCTCGTTGAATCGGCTGTTCGTCTTGCACTGGTCGCGGCAACGGGCCTCGAGCGTGCAGCACAGGGAGCAGATAGGCCCTGAGTAGGCCGGGCACATCGCGATGTCGCCGCGCTCGAACACGTTTTCGCAGATGCTGCATTCGAGCTCGGCGGCCTTGCCGGGCAGGCCGTTGTCGGGCCGCGCCAGGTAATACCGGCCGCGCGTCCACCAGGCTATCAATGGCGCCGCGACGAACGCGACACTGAGCGCCACGAACGGCGAGAGGATCCGCGCATACTCGCCGAACAGACCCATGAAGGCGAGGCTCGACAACACCACCGAGACGGCGAGCGCGCCGACGCCGACGGGATTGATGTCGTAGAGATGCGCGCGCTTGAATTCGATGTGTTTCGGGCTGAAGCCGAGCGGCTTGTTGACGACGAGATCGGCGGTCAGCGCGCCTATCCACCCCGCGGCGAAGTTGGCGTAAATGACGAGAATGCTCTCGATCGCGCGGAAGATGCCGATCTCCATGAGCAGCAGCGCGAGTACCACGTTGAACACCAGCCACACCACGCGGCCGGGGTGCGAATGCGTGAGGCGCGAGAAGAAGTTCGACCACGCGATCGAGCCGGCGTACGCGTTCGTCACGTTGATCTTGAGCTGGCAGACGATCACGAACAGGCCCGTGAGCACCAACGCGAAGGTGGGCGACTGGAAGGTCTCCCGGAACGCGTGGTGATACATGATGGTCGGCTCGTCCGCCTGCGAGGGATGCACGCCCTGCCGTACGAGCCATACGGCGAGGAACGATCCGACCAGTAGTTTGAAACCGCCGAGCAGCACCCAGCCCGGGCCGGTGCCGATGACCGCCGTCCACCAGCCGACACGGTTCTGCTTCGTGCGGTTGGGGAGGAACCGCAGGTAGTCCACCTGCTCGCCGATCTGCGGAAGCAGCGAGAGCAGCACGGAGGCGGCGAGTCCGAACAATACGAAGTTGAACGCGCCGCCGCTTTCAGTGCCGACGGCGTCACTGCCTGCGAAGTCCGTCCACGCCGCGATCTCCGCCGGGTTCTTCCAGAGGATGATCGCGATCGGCACGAACTGCAGCACCAGCCAGATCGGCTGCGTGACGATCTGCATGCGGCTGATGAGGCTGATGCCGTACAGCGCGATCGGGATCACGACCAGCGAGCTGATGATGTGCGCGATCCACATCGGAATGCCGAACACGAGGTTCAGCGCGACCGACATGATGCTGGCCTCGATCGCGAACAGCAGGAACGTGAACGACGCGTAGATCAGCGACGTGACCGTGCTGCCCATGTAGCCGAAGCCGGCGCCGCGCGTGAGCAGGTCGATGTCGACGCCGTACTTCGCGGCGTAGTAGGCGATGGGCAGCCCGATCGCGAACATGAGGACGGCGAACGCTCCGATGGCCCAGGCGACGTTCGGGAATCCGTAGAGCAGCGTCAGCGTGCCGCCGATCGCCTCGCAGGCCAGGAACGCGATGGGTCCGAGCGCGGTGTTACCGACGCGGCTGGTGGACTTGCGCGCGCGATCCGCGGTGAACCGCAGCGCGTAGTCCTCGAGAGTCTGGCTGTTGACCCACTGGTTGTACTGCCGGCGCTCGCGAATGATTTTTTGTTGTCTCGGCCTCACGCTCATGTCGACGCGTTCCCCTGTTTCCCCCGGATGAATAGATAGCAAGGCATGTGCCAGCGCCGCGCACCCGCCCGCGCGGTGGTTTGATCGCGGACTGGCGAAGATTCGTACAGCTGCTTCGTCAGGGTGCAGTCCGGCGCCGGTTCGCACTCTCGCGGTTCATGTGCGACCGCGCATACGTCAAATGACGCCTACCTCGCCCGGAACCCGTTCCGTACCGTCGCTCGCAGGGGTAGTTCACAAGGAAAACCATGTCACTCAAGTCACACATCATCAAAGCGGCGGCGCTGTCGGGTCTCGCGGCGCTGCCTGTTTCGCAAGCCATGGCGGGCGACGTCTCGGTGGGCGGCGGATTGCGCACCAGCTTCACGAGCACGGACTTCGACGCGGGCGATTCGTTCAGCGACTTCGCTGTCAACAGCGCGCGCATCTATCTCAGCGGCAAGGCGTACGAAAACATCGGGTTCATGCTCAACACGGAGTACAACTCCAACGACGAGGAGATCCGTGTCATCGACGCGGTGGCGCAGTTCTCGTTCGCCGATGGCCAGCACAACATCTGGGTCGGCCGCTTCCTGCCGCCGAGCGATCGCGCGAATCTCTACGGTCCTTACTACGCGAGCAACTGGGCGGTCTACCAGGACGGCGTGCAGGACGGATATCCGTTCGAGACCGAAGGGCGCGACGACGGCATCATGTACTGGGGACAGTACGACAAGGTGAAGTTCTCGTTCGGCGCCTTCGACGTCTCCGGTCTCACTACCGGCGACAGCGACGTGCTGCTCGCGAGCCGTGTGCAGGTCGACTTCTGGGATGCCGAAGGTGGCTACTACCTCAACGGCACGTACTACGGCGAGAAGGACCTGCTGGCGCTCGGCCTCGCGGCGCAGACGGCCGACGCCGGCGATGCGTACTCGCTCGACTTCCTGCTCGAGAAGAAGCTCGGCAACAACGGTGTCGTCACCGTCGAAGCCGAATACGCGATCTACGACGGCCTCGGCGGTTATCCGACGCCGGTCGGTGGCGGTTACGAGAAGTCGGACGGCTTCTACGTGCTCGGCGCCTATCTATTCCCCGGTTCGGCCGGTCCCGGCAAGTTGCAGGTGCTCGGCAAGTACGGCCAGGCGACCTACGACTTCTTCGGCACGGACCTCGACCAGGACACGCTCGAGCTGAACGTGAACTACCTGATCAACAAGTTCAACGCACGCATCAGCCTGTTCTACCTGGACAAGAGCTTCGATCCGAATGTCGGCGGCGACAGCTCGACGATCGGTCTCGGTCTGCAAGTTCAAATGTGAGGATGACAAACATGGCGAAATTCAAATTCACGCGTCGGCTGGCCATCCTGGGCGCGGCCGTCGCAATGCCCATGGGTTCGGCAATAGGCGCGACGGCGCAGGCCGCCGACACCATCAAGGTCGGCGTGCTGCACTCGCTGTCGGGAACGATGGCGATCTCGGAGACGACGCTCAAGGACACGGTCCTCATGCTGATCGACGAGCAGAACAAGAAGGGCGGCCTGCTCGGCAAGAAGCTCGAAGCCGTGGTCGTGGACCCCGCGTCCAACTGGCCGCTGTTCGCCGAGAAGGCGGAGCAGTTGCTGGTAAAGGACAAGGTGGACGTGGTGTTCGGCTGCTGGACCAGCGTGTCGCGCAAGAGCGTGCTGCCGGTGTTCGAGAAGAACAACGGTCTGCTGTTCTACCCGGTGCAGTACGAGGGCGAGGAGTCCTCGAAGAACGTGTTCTACACCGGCGCCGCGCCTAACCAGCAAGCCATTCCGGCCGTCGACTACCTGATGAACGACATCGGCGTGAAGCGCTGGGTGCTCGCGGGTACCGACTACGTCTATCCGCGCACGACCAACAAGATCCTCGAGGCCTACCTCAAGTCGAAGGGCGTGGCCGAGGCCGACATCATGATCAACTACACGCCTTTTGGTCATAGTGACTGGCAGTCGATCGTGGCGGAGATCAAGAAGTTCGGCTCGGCGGGCAAGAAGAC
This sequence comes from Pseudomonadota bacterium, assembly GCA_023433465.1. Classification (GTDB taxonomy): domain Bacteria; phylum Pseudomonadota; class Gammaproteobacteria; order Steroidobacterales; family Steroidobacteraceae; genus CADEED01. Next base: position 12,728 of record JAEZCR010000076.1, read on the forward strand.
CGCGGTGGTGTCGACCATCAACGGCGACGCGAACGTGCCGTTCTACAAGGAGCTCGGCAACCAGAAGATCTCGGCGGAGGACATTCCGGTGGTGGCCTTCTCGGTGGGCGAGGAGGAACTCGCGGGTATCGACACGAAGCCCCTCGTCGGTCATCTGGCGGCGTGGAACTACTTCATGAGCGAGAAGAGCCCGGCCAACACCGAGTGGATCAAGAAGTGGCACGCGTTCACCAAGGACCCGAAGCGCACCTTCAACGATCCGATGGAAGCGCACGTGATCGGCTTCCAGATGTGGGTGAAGGCCGTCGAGAAGGTGAAGACGACGGACGTCGACAAGGTGACCGACGCGATGATCGGCCTCGAAGTGCCGAATCTCACGGGCGGCGTCGCGAAGATGCTGCCTAACCACCACCTCACGAAGCCGGTGCTGATCGGCGAAGTGCGCGCCGACGGACAGTTCGACACCGTGTGGCAGACCAAGGGCCTGGTGCCGGGCGACGCGTGGTCGGACTTCCTGCCGGGCAGCAAGGACATCGAAGCGGACTGGGTCACGCTCAAGTGCGGCAACTACAACACGAAGACGAAGGCGTGTTCGGCCCAGAACTACAAGTAAGAAGATCTCTGAAGAAGGTGGCTGAAAAGGCAATTGCGATCCCGGGAGTGATCCCGGGATCCTTTTTTCATGTGCGGTGGGTGCTGATCGCGGCGTTCGTGCTGCTCGCATTCGCCTTTCCGCGCGCCGCAACCGGCGCCCAGAACGAAGGCGAGAACGATGCCGAATTCGCCGCGACCGTCGCGAGCTTCGCGACGTCGAGTTTTCCCGACAAGGCCGCGGCCGTCGCCACGCTGACCGAGCTGCGGCATCCGAATTCGAAGGCCGTGCTCGCGGCGCTGCTCGACGGCAAGCTGTACTTCCGCGCGGCGGACGCCAAGGTATTCATCACGGACGGCGGCGAGAGTTCGCTCGCGCTCACCGATCCGCTGACGCTCGAGGCCGCAGGTTCGGGCGCACCGGAGGAATTCGAGCGCATCACGACCAACAACAGCCTGCGCAAGGCGCTGCGCGGCGCGGTAGCCAGCTTTGCCCTGGCCGATCCCGATTCCGCGGTGAGGCTCGACGCTGTGAGGGAAATGCTGCGCTCGATCGACGACGACAGCGTCGCGCTGCTGCGCGCGCGCATGGCGGAAGAGAAGGACGACGACGTGAAGCAGGCCATGCAGGAAGGCCTCGCGCTCGCCGACCTCGAGAGCCCCGAGGCGGACACGCGCCTGGCCGCGGTGAACACGCTGGCCGAATCGCTGAGCCCGGATGTCTACAACCGCCTGACCGCGATGGTGACCGCTGCCGAGGACGGCACGTATCCCGAAGCCGACGAGCGCGTGCGCACCGCGGCGATCGAGGTCATCAAGTCGATCGACGGCGCCCGGCGCATGTATTCGACGATCGAGACGCTGTTCTTCGGCCTGAGCCTGGGTTCGGTGCTCGTGCTCGCCGCGATCGGTCTCGCGATCACGTTCGGCGTGATGGGCGTCATCAACATGGCGCACGGCGAGCTCATGATGCTCGGCGCGTATTGCACGTACTTCGTGCAGGTGTTGTTCCCGAATTCGATCGGCGCGTCGGTGCTGATCGCGATCCCGGTGGCGTTCGTCGTCTCGGGCGCGGTGGGTGTCGCGATCGAGCGTGGCATCGTGCAGTTCCTGTACGGGCGTCCGCTCGAGACTTTGCTCGCGACGTTCGGCGTGAGTCTCATCCTCCAGCAGCTGGTGAGACACGAGGTCAGCGCGAACAACGTGCCGGTCGAGACGCCGCAGTGGATGGCGGGCTCGTGGCAGTTCAATGATGCGTTATCCCTGACTTACAACCGCATCTACGTGCTGCTGTTCATGGTCATCGTGTTCGTCGTGCTGCAGCTCGTGCTCAAGAAGACTTCGCTGGGCCTCAAGGTCCGGGCCGTCGCGCAGAACCGCAACATGGCGCGCGCGATGGGTGTGCGCACGCAGTGGGTGGACGCGATGACGTTCGGGCTCGGATCCGGCATCGCGGGCGTGGCGGGAGTCGCGCTTTCGCAGCTCTCCAACGTAGGACCGAATCTCGGCCAGCAGTACATCATCGACTCGTTCATGGTCGTGGTGTTCGGCGGCGTCGGCAACCTCTGGGGCACGTTGATCGGCGGCATGTCGCTGGGCGTGGTCAACAAGCTGCTCGAGCCCTGGGCCGGCGCCGTGCTCGCGAAGATCTTCGTGCTGATCGCGCTGATCCTGTTCATCCAGCGCCGGCCGCGGGGACTGTTCCCGCAGAAGGGCCGGGCGGCGGAGAGCTGAGATGAGGCGCGGACCCCTGCTCAGCATGTTGGCGGGCGAACGCGGCACGGCCCTGTTCCTTGCCATCGTCGCGCTGGTCGGCATCGTGGTGCCCATCCTGCACCTCGCGGTGCCGCAGGACTCCGGCGCGCACCTGTCTACCTACACGATGACGCTGCTCGGCAAGTACATGACGTACGCGCTGCTGGCGGTGGCCGTCGACCTCGTGTGGGGTTACTGCGGCATCCTGTCGCTCGGGCACGCCGCGTTCTTCGCGCTCGGCGGATACGCGATGGGCATGTACCTCATGCGGCAGATCGGCCCGCGCGGCGTGTACGGCGACCCGGTGCTGCCGGACTTCATGGTGTTCCTGAACTACAAGGAGCTGCCGTGGTTCTGGCACGGCTTCGACATGTTCTGGTTCGCCATGATCATGGTGTGCCTGGTGCCGGGCGTGCTGGCGTTCGCGTTCGGGTGGTTCGCATTCCGCTCGCGCGTCACCGGTGTCTATCTATCCATCATCACGCAGGCGCTGACCTACGCGCTCATGCTCGCGTTCTTCCGCAACGACATGGGGTTCGGCGGCAACAACGGCATGACGGATTTCAAGGACATCCTGGGGTTTTCGATCAACGCGCCGGGGACGCGCGTGGCGCTGTTCGTCGCGAGCGCGCTCGCGCTCATGCTGGGCTACCTGGCGTGCCGCTACATCACGCGCTCGCGCGCGGGCCGCGTCGTGCAGGCCATCCGCGACGCGGAAAGCCGCACGCGGTTCATCGGCTATCGCGTCGAATCGTACAAGTTGTGGATCTTCACGTTCTCGGCGGTGCTCGCGGGCATCGCGGGCGCGTTGTACGTGCCCCAGGTGGGCATCATCAATCCCGGCGAGTTCGCGCCGATCAACTCGATCGAGGTCGTGATCTGGGTGGCCGTCGGCGGACGAGGCATGTTGTATGGCGCGGTGGCGGGGGCGGTGCTGGTGAACTATGCGAAGAGCTACTTCACCGCGGCGTTGCCCGAATACTGGCCGTATGCGCTCGGCGCGTTGTTCGTGATCGTCACGTTGTTCCTGCCGCGCGGGGTCGTGGGCCTGCTCGAACGAAAGGACAAACCACCCGCGGCCAAGCCGCCGGCCGAGCCGACGCCTGACAAACCGCACACCGCGGAGGCGCCGGCATGAACGCCGCCAAGGTGGTGAAACAGGGCTGGCAGAAGGTGTTCGGCGCGGGCGCTGGGTCCGATCGTCCGATGCCGGGTGATGCCTCGCATGGCACGATTCTCTACGTCGAAGACATCACCGTGAGCTTCGATGGCTTCCGCGCGCTCAACAATCTCACCCTGTACATCGACGTGGGCGAATTGCGCTGCATCATCGGGCCGAACGGAGCGGGCAAGACGACCATGATGGACGTGATCACGGGCAAGACACGCCCGGATTCGGGCAGCGCGTGGTTCGGCACCACGACGGACCTGTTGCAATTGTCGGAACCAGAAATCGCGGAGGCGGGCATTGGACGGAAATTCCAGAAGCCGACGGTTTTCGAGCATCACAGCGTCGTGCAGAACCTCGCGCTCGCGGCCGCGGGAAACAAGACCGTCTGGCATACCTTGTTCAAGCCGCTTTCAGGCGAGCAAGTTGCGCGCATCGACGAAGTGCTGGTCACGGTTGGGTTGAAGGATCAGCGCGCCCTGCTGGCCGGGATCCTCTCGCATGGCCAGAAGCAGTGGCTCGAGATCGGTATGCTGCTCATGCAGGATCCGCGGCTGCTGCTGGTCGACGAGCCGGTCGCCGGCATGACGCCGCAGGAAGTGGAACGCACGGCGGAGCTGCTGCTGTCCCTGGCCGGCAGACATTCCGTGGTCGTCGTCGAACACGACATGGAGTTCGTGCGGTCGATCGCGCGCACGGTCACCGTGCTGCACGAGGGCTCGGTGCTCGCCGAAGGCAGCATGGACGCAGTGCAGAACAATCCGAAGGTGATCGAGGTGTACCTGGGCGAGGCGCAGGACGCCGGGCGGAATAGTTAGCCATGCTGTCCATCAAGGGCCTCAACCAGTTCTACGGCGGCAGCCACATTCTCTGGGACATCGACATGCTCGTGCCGGAGGGCTCGTGCACCTGTCTGATGGGCCGCAACGGCATGGGCAAGACGACGCTCCTCAAGTGCATCATGGGATTGCTGCCGATCACCTCCGGCGCGATGGAATACGGCAGCGGCGCGCAAACCGTCGAGTTGTCGCAGATCGCGGCCGACCGCAGGGCGCGTCTCGGCGTCGCGTACGTTCCGCAGGGGCGCGAGATCTTCTCGCAGCTCACCGTCGAGGAGAACCTGCGCATCGGCTTCGGCGCGCGGCGCGGCGGGAAGGTCAAGCAGGTTCCCGAGCACATCTTCGAGTGGTTTCCCGTGCTCAAGAAGATGCTCAAACGCCGCGGCGGGGATCTCTCGGGCGGACAGCAGCAGCAGCTCGCGATCGGCCGCGCGATGGTGCTCGATCCGAAACTGCTGATCCTCGACGAGCCCGCCGAAGGCATCCAGCCCAACATCGTGCACGAGATCGGCGATATCATCATGCGCCTCAACCGCGAGGCGAAACTCACCGTGCTGCTGGTCGAACAGAAACTGCCGTTTGCGCGCCGTGTGGCGAGCGAGTTCCGCATCATCGACAAGGGCCGCATCGTCGGCAGCGGCGGGATCGCCGCGCTGACCGACGATCTCGTTCATCAGCACCTGACGGTGTGACGATGGACGCCGCGTCCGCGCGCAGTACGTCCGGCTGGAAAGCCCACCTACGCCTGCGATTTAATGGGGACAGACCTGCCGTCGGCCGCACGCGGCTGATCGAGCGCGAGCATCGAGGTCCGCTCGTCGTGCAGCGACCGTTCCATCCCGAGGGCGATCCCTGCCACGTCTACCTGGTGCACCCGCCGGGCGGAGTCGTCGGTGGCGACGAGCTGCGCGTCGATGTGCAGGTGGACGCGGGTGCGCACGCGCTGATCACGACGCCGGCGGCGACGAAGTTCTATCGCTGCGACGCGCGCGTGTCGTCGCAGGTGCAGGAGTTGCGCGCCCCGGGCGCGACGCTCGAGTGGCTGCCGCAGGAGAACATCTTTTATCGTGGCGCGGACGTACGCACCGCGACACGCGTGTTCACCGACGAGCAATCGCGCTTCATCGGTTGGGAGATCGCGTGCCTGGGACTCCCGGCGCGCGGCGAGGCATTCGACACGGGCACGTTGGCGCTCGATCTCGAGTTGTGGCGCGCGACTGCCAGGTCTGTCCCCGTTTGCCAGGAAACGAGGAATGTCCCCATTTCGAGTCCCATCTTCATCGATCGCTTGAGGCTCGCGGGCAATTCGCGTGCGCGCGGCGAGCGTTGGGGGCTCGCCGGACAGGAAGCCATCGGCACCTTGCTCGCCACTCCCGCGAAACGTGAATCGGTGCAGGCGATACGCGGGCTTCTTGCCGATCGAGGACGAGCCGATCAGCCGCTCGCAGCCGTATCGCTCGTCGACGGCGTACTCGTGCTGCGCGCGCTCGCTCCGCAGGCGGAAGACGTGCGCAGACTGTTCATCGCCGCGTGGCGGGTACTTCGGCCCGCTGTCGTCGGCCGCGACGCCGTGCCGCCGCGCATCTGGGCGACCTGACCCACGGGAAAATCCATGGAATTGACACCTCGAGAGAAAGACAAACTACTCATCTTCACGGCGGCGCTGGTCGCCGAACGGCGCAAGGCGCGCGGGCTCAAGCTCAACTACCCGGAGGCCGTTGCGCTCATTTCCGCGGCGATCCTCGAGGGCGCGCGCGACGGCCGCACGGTCGCGGAGCTCATGAGTTTCGGCGCGACGATCCTGACTCGCGACGACGTCATGGAGGGCGTGCCGGAAATGATCCCAGAGGTGCAGGTCGAGGCGACGTTCCCCGACGGCACCAAGCTCGTCACCGTTCACCATCCCATTCCCTGACCGGCCCCGGAGCGCGCTCACATGATTCCCGGTGAAATGTTCTGCGAGGCGGGCGACATCGAGCTCAACGCCGGCCGCAAGACCTTGACGGTCAAGGTCGCCAACACCGGCGACCGGCCCGTGCAGGTCGGCTCTCACTACCACTTCTTCGAAACCAACAACGCGTTGCGTTTCGACCGCGCCGCCACGAAAGGCATGCGGCTCAACATCGCCGCGGGAACCGCGGTGCGCTTCGAGCCCGGGCAGGAGCGCGAGGTGGAGCTGGTGGAATTCGCCGGCGACCGCATCGTGTACGGCTTCGCCGGGCAGGTGATGGGAGCAATCAAGTGACCCGCCTGGAACGCCGCGCCTACGCGGAGATGTACGGGCCGACGACCGGCGATCGGGTGCGGCTCGGCGACACCGAACTCGTCATCGAAGTCGAACGCGATCACACGATCTACGGCGAGGAAGTCAAATTCGGCGGCGGCAAGGTCATCCGTGACGGCATGGGCCAGAGCCAGCGTCCGTCCGACATGGTCGCGGACACCGTCATCACTAACGCGCTGATCGTCGATCACTGGGGCGTCGTCAAGGCGGACATCGGCATCAAGAACGGCCGCGTTTCGGGGATCGGCAAGGCCGGCAATCCCGACGTGCAGCCCGGCATCGACATCGTGATTGGCGCGGGCACGGAAATCATCGCGGGTGAGGGCCACATCGCCACCGCCGGCTGCATCGATTCGCACATTCACTTCATCTGCCCGCAGCAGGTGGAGGACGCGATGATGTCGGGCGTCACGACGATGATCGGCGGCGGCACCGGGCCCGCGGCCGGCACCAGTGCGACCACCTGCACGCCCGGGCCGTGGCACATCGGCCGCATGTACCAGGCGCTCGACGACCTGCCGATCAACTTCGGATTGCTCGGCAAGGGCAACGCGAGTCTGCCGTATCCGCTCGCGGAGCAGATAGAGGCCGGCGCGATGGGCCTCAAACTACATGAGGACTGGGGCACGACGCCCGCGGCGATCGACAATTGCCTGACGGTGGCAGACCAGTACGATGTCCAGGTCGCGATCCACACGGACACGTTGAACGAATCGGGCTTCCTCGAAGACACGCTCGCGGCGTTCAAGGGCCGCGCGATCCACACGTTCCACACGGAAGGCGCGGGCGGCGGCCACGCGCCCGATATCATCAAGGCGGTGGGCGAGGCGAACGTGTTGCCGTCGTCGACGAATCCGACGCGTCCCTACACGGTGAACACTGTCGACGAACACCTCGACATGCTGATGGTGTGCCATCACCTCGATCCCGGCATCGCCGAGGACGTCGCGTTCGCGGAGTCGCGCATCCGCCGCGAAACCATCGCGGCCGAGGACATCCTGCACGACAAGGGCGCGATGTCGATGATGTCGTCGGATTCGCAGGCGATGGGGCGCATCGGCGAGGTCATCACGCGCACCTGGCAGACCGCGCACAAGATGAAGGTGCAGCGCGGCGCGCTGCCGGAAGACTCGGAGAGGAACGACAACTTCCGCGTGCGTCGCTACGTCGCGAAGTACACGATCAACCCGGCCATCACGCACGGCATCGCGCACGAGGTCGGCTCGATCGAGATCGGCAAACTCGCCGACATCGTGCTGTGGAAGCCGGCGTTCTTCGGCGCGAAGGCGGCGATGATCATCAAAGGTGGCATGATCGTCGCGGCGCCGATGGGCGATCCGAACGCGTCGATCCCGACGCCGCAGCCCGTGCACTATCGTCCCATGTTCGGGGCATTCGGCCGCGCGCGCGCCGCGACCTGCGTGAGTTTCGTCTCGCAGGCAGGTCTCGATTCGGGAATGGGCGAGAAGTTAGGCCTCGCGAAACGTCTCGTCGCCGTGCGCAACACCCGCGCGATCCGCAAGAAGGACCTCGTGCTCAACGATTACCAGCCGAACGTGTCGGTCGATTCGCAGACATACGAAGTGCGCGCGGACGGCGAGCTGCTGCGCTGCGAACCCGCGAGCGTGCTGCCCCTCGCGCAACGCTATTTCCTGTTTTAATGGGGACATTCCTCGTTTCCTGGCAAACGGGGACAGGCTTCATGTCCCCATTTCACATGCTCAAAATCAACCTCAAGCTGGACAAGAACACTGACCATCCGCGAGCGCCCGAGCGCAGGCTGGTGCTGCCGTTCGCCGAACGATCGAAGAGCCGCCTGCGCGCGGTGCTCGACAACGGCGAGGAGGCGGGACTCTTCCTCGAGCGCGGTTCCGTGCTCCGCCACGGCGACCTGCTGCTCGCCGACGACGGCCGCGTGATCGAAGTGCGCGCCGCGCCGGAGACCGTTTCCACGGTTCACACGAGCGACGCCCGCACGCTCGCGCGCGCGAGTTACCACCTCGGCAATCGTCACGTTGCGCTCGAGATCGGCCCGGACTGGGTGCGTTACAGCCACGACCACGTGCTCGACGACATGCTGCGCGGCTTCGGCCTCGAAGTGCGCGTCGAGGAGCGGCCGTTCGAGCCGGAGGGAGGCGCGTATGTCACCGCCTCACATCACACACATTCCCACTCCCACTCGCACTGAGCCGCAGCTCCTGCGGCTGCTGCACCTGGCCAGCCCCGCGCTGCCGATCGGGACCTTTCATTTTTCCCAGGGACTCGAGTACGCAGTGGAGGCGGGCTGGGTCACCGATGAAGCCACGGCGCTCGAATGGATCGGCGGCATCGCCGAAGGCAGTCTCGCGACCCTCGACCTGCCCGTGCTCGCGCGATTGCGGGCGGCATGGCTCGGGGACGAGTCAGAGGTCCTGCGGTGGAATGCATTCCTGATCGCCTGCCGCGAGACTGAAGAGCTGCGCCTCGAAGACCGCCACCTGGGCACCGCGATGTTTCGCGTGCTGACGGAATTCGGCCTCAAGACCGACTTGTTTGTGAGGGGCTCTCCCGAAAGAGGGATTGCGCATGCCACGGCATTTGCGTTCGCATGCGCGAAGTGGAACATAGAGACGCAGCCCATGCTCGAGACCTACGCGTGGACGTGGGCCGAGAACCAGGTTCTCGCCGCCGTGAAGCTCGTCCCGCTCGGTCAGAGCGCGGGACAGCGCATGCTGCATGCGCTGCATGATCGGCTCGCCGCGTACGCAGTTCGGGCCATCGACCTCATGGATTCTGACATCGGGGTTTCCACAGCCCTGTCCGCGGTCGCGAGCGGGCGACACGAGGTGCAGTACACACGGCTCTTCCGGTCGTGAACTTGTCGTTGCTGCGTTAGACTAACGCCACTTTCGCGGGCGGTTCCCCTGTCAAACCCCGCCTGCCACAAACAAACAAATGCATTCACGATTACGGCTGATTCCCGCGGCTGTGTCCGCCTTGTTCGTCGCCGCGTGCGGCAATAATGGTCCTCCGCCCGAGATGCCTCCGCCCGAAGTGGGCGTGATCGTCGTGCATGCCGGGTCCGTGCCCATCGTGCGCGAAGCGTCGGGCCGTCTCGCGCCGACCCGCGCCTCCGACGTGCGCGCTCGCGTCCCGGGCGTGCTGCAGAAGCGACTCTACAAGGAAGGCAGCATGGTCAAGGAAGGCCAGCTCCTCGCGCAGATCGATCCGGCGCCGTACCGCGCGCAGCTCGCGCAGGCCACCGCGAACCTCGAGCAGGCCGAAGCGTCCGCGACCAACGCGAAGGTGACGGCCAACCGGAACCGCGAGCTCGCGCAACGCCAGCTCATCTCGCGCATGCAGCTCGACGATTCCGAGGCGCTCGAGCGTTCCACCGCCGCCGCGGCGTCCGCGGCGCGCGCGCAGGTCCAGACCGCGCGCATCAATCTGGGTTACGCAAACGTCACGGCGCCGATCTCCGGACGCGCCGGGCAGATGCGCGTGCTCGAAGGCGCGCTGGTGGGTCAGGGCGAGGCCACGCTGATCACGACGGTGGAACAGATCGATCCGCTGTACGTGTTCTTCGATCAGCCGGGAACGGACTTCGAGCGCTTCATGCGTGCCCAGGCCGCCGGGGCGATCGAACTCGCGCAGGGCAACGAGGCCGAGATCCGCCTCATTCGCAGCGACGGCACCGAGCACCCGCAGGTGGGACGGCTGGTGTTCTCGGACTTCAGCGTGAATCCAACCACGGGCGCGGTCGCATTCCGCGGCGTGATCCCGAACCCGGATAGCTCGCTGCTGCCCGGCATGTTCGTCAACGTGCGCCTCACGGCGGGCTCGCTCAAGAACGGGTTCGAGGTGCCGCAGCTCGCGGTGCAGCGCGATTCGCAGGGCGCGTATGTCCTGGTCGTCGGCGGCGATGGCGTGGTCGTGGCCAAGCGCGTCGAGGTCGTCGGAACCTCGGGCGCGAAGTGGGTGATCGGCAGCGGTCTCGCGGACGGTGACCAGGTCATCGTGTCCGGTCTGCAGCTCGCGCCGCCCGGCACGAAGGTAGTCGCGAAGCGCGTCGACGAGGCGGCGTCGCCCGAAGCCGGGACCCCCGGGGCGGCCGCCGCTCCCGCTCCGGCCGAAGCTCCCGCAGGTAGCTAGGCGTGCTGCCGCATTATTTCATCGACCGGCCGGTACTGGCCTGGGTCATCGCGATCCTGATCATGATCGGCGGTGGCCTGGCGATCACGCGCCTGCCGACCGCGGCGTATCCCGACATCGCGCCGCCGCAGGTCGCGATCAGCGCGTTCTATCCCGGCGCGAACGCCGACACGATCGAGCGCACGGTCACGCAGATCATCGAGCAGCAGCTCACCGGTCTCGACCGCCTCATGTATTTCACGTCGTCTTCCAACTCGAACGGCACGGCGAGCATCACGCTCGTGTTCGAGAACGGCACGGACCCCGACGTCGCGGTGCTGCAGACACAGAACCGCGTGAAACTCGCCGAGGCGCGTCTGCCGAGCGAGGTCGTGGTGCAGGGCCTGTCGGTCTCGAAGGTGAACCAGGGCTTCATCATCGCGCTCGGCGTGCGCGCGCCGAATGGCGGCGTGTCTTCGTCCGAGCTCAACAACATCGTGTCCTCGCAGGTGCTGGATCCCATCCAGCGCATCCCGGGCGTGAGCTCGGCGAACCAGTTCGGTTCCTCGTATTCGATGCGCATCTGGCTGAACCCGGACCGGCTGCGCGCCTTCCGTCTGAGCGCCGCCGAAGTGCTGGCCACGGTGCGCCAGCAGAACGTGCAGTTCGCCACGGGCGCCATCGGCGCCGCGCCGTCGGCCCCCGAACAGCAGATCACCGCGCCGGTGAGCGCGGAGGGACGCTTCAGCTCGGTCGAGGAATTCGAGAACGTCATCCTGCGCACCGAACCGAACGGTACCAGCGTCAGGCTCAAGGACGTCGCGCGGGTCGAGCTCGGCATGCAGGACTACGGCTTCGACGTGCGCCTCGACGACAAGCCCGTGAGCGGCTTCGGCGTGCTGCTGCTCCCTGGCGCGAACGCGCTCGACGTGGCGGATGCCGTGAAGGCCCGCATGGACGAGCTGCAGGAGAACTTCCCGCCGGGCGTCGAGTGGTTCGTCGCTTTCGACGCGACCACGTTCATCACGCACGCGATCGAAGAAGTGATCATCACGCTGGTCGCGGCCGTCGTCCTCGTGTTCATCGTGATGCTGGTGTTCCTGCAGAGTTTCCGCGCCACGCTGATCCCGACGCTGGTCGTGCCGGTGGCCCTCATGGGCGCCTTCATCGGCATGTACATCTTCGATTTCTCTATCAACCAGCTCACGCTGTTCGGCATGGTGCTGGCCATCGGCATCGTGGTCGACGACGCAATCGTCGTGATCGAATCCGTCGAACGACTGATGCGAGAGGAACATCTGTCCCCGCGCGACGCGACCCGCAAGGCGATGGACCAGATCACGAGCCCGATCATCGCCATCTCGCTGGTGCTCGCGGCGGTGTTCATCCCGGCCGCGATGCAGACGGGCTCGGTCGGCGTGATCTACAAGCAGTTCGCGCTGACCATCGCGATCTCGATGTTGTTCTCGGCGTTCCTCGCGCTGTCGCTGACGCCGGCGCTGTGCGCCACGCTCTTGCGCCCGGAGCATCTCAAGGAAAACAAGTTCTTCCACGCCTTCAACAAGAGCTACGAGTACGCGCAGTCTCACTACCTGACCGGCGTGCGCTTCAGCCTGCGCCACAAGTTCTGGTGGCTCGTCGGCTACGCGGCGCTGCTGGTGATCGGCGCATTCCTGTTCACGCGCGTGCCAGGAAGTTTCGTGCCGAGCGAAGACCAGGGCTACGCCATCGGTATCGTGCAGATGCCGCCGGGCTCGACCATCCAGCGCACGCGCGAAGTCATGCGGCGCGTCGGCCAGAAGCTGCGGACGTCGGACTCGGTGAACCAGGTGTTCGAGGTCACCGGCTTCAGTTTCAGCGGCAGCGACGAGAGCCAGGGTATCTTCTTCATCCGCCTGAAGGAGCTCGATGACCGCAAGGAAACCGCCGACGAGTTCATCAACTGGGCGTTCCAGAATATCTCGGGCGGCGAGCGCGACGGCTTTGTGTTCTTCGTCAATCTGCCCGTGATCCAGGGCCTGTCCGATTTCGGCGGCTTCGACCTGTGGCTCGAGGACCGCGCGAACAAGGGATCGGACGCGCTCATCGCGGCGCAGAACACGCTCGTGCAGAAGGCGGCGCAGAGTGCGGTGGTGCAGGGTGTGCGTTATAACGGACTCGCGCCGTCGCCGCGCCTCGAGCTCAAGCTCGACCGCGCCCAGGCGAAGTCGATGGGTCTTGCGATCGACGACGTCTACAACGCGATCCAGCTCATGCTGGCGCCGGTGTACGTCAACGACTTCTACTACCAGGGCCGCGTGCTGCGCGTGCAGATGCAGGCCGACGCGCCGTTCCGCATGAACGAGGACGCGCTCAGCCGCTTCTATCTACCCACGACGGTCGCGAACGGCAACGCGTTCGCGCTGCAGGGCGAGACGACGAGCGATGGGATGGTGCCGCTCTCGTCCGTCGTCCGATCGAACTGGGTGGTCGCTCCTCCGACGTTGCAGCGCTTCAACGGATTCAGCGCGATGCAGATCGTGGGTTCGAACAACCAGGCGGCCGGGTACAGTTCGGGCGAGGCGATGGAGGAGATGACCCGGATCGTTTCCGAGGAGTTGCCTCCCGGGTTCGGAGTGGACTGGGCCGGTCAGTCGCTGCAGGAAATCCGCGCCGGCGCCGAGGCGCCGCTGCTGTTCGCGCTGTCGATCTTCGTGGTGTTCCTGTGTCTCGCGGCGCTGTACGAAAGCTGGGCGACACCGATCGCGGTGCTGCTCATCGTGCCGGTGGGCATCATCGGCGCGATCGTCGCGGCCGCGTCGACCGGGCAATCGAACGACGTGTTCTTCAAGATCGGCCTCATCACGATCATCGGTCTTGCGGCGAAGAACGCGATCCTCATCGTCGAATTCGCGTTGCTCGCGCAACAGCGGGGCGTGGCGCTTTACGAGGCGGTGATGGAAGCCGCGCGCCTGCGACTGCGCCCCATCCTCATGACTTCGTTCGCGTTCATCCTCGGCGTGTTGCCGCTGGTGTTCTCGAGCGGCGCCGGCGCGAATGCGCGCAGGGCGATCGGTATCGGCGTCGCGGGCGGCATGTTGTCGGCCGCCATCCTGGGCGTGTTGCTGGCGCCGGTGTTCTACGTCACCGTGCGCCGGCTCGTCGGAGACAAGCTCAAGCTGAACGGCGCATGAACCACTGAAAAATCCAGGGTTTCCGCCGCATGGGGAACCGTCTTGCGTGGGAACTCGACTCAATATGTGAGAGTCGATATCCGCAACAGCGAATCCCGATGAGGAAGGTATGAAAGGATTACTGACAGTGGCGGCCGTGGCAGTGGCGGCGCTGAGCGCCGGATGCGCCAACCAGCAGAAGCTGGATTTTCGTGAGTACGCCGGCGAACCCGTGAAGTCGTTCTACATGCCGCATCTCGACGGATGGGCGGCCGTGTCCAGGGATCAGCTCGTGGTCTGGGCCGGCAGCAACAAGGCCTATCTGCTCGACGTGGATGGCTTCTGTCCCGACCTGCAGTTCGCGAACACGATCGGCGTGACCTCGACCGGCAACACCGTCGACAAGTTCGAGAAAGTGATCGTCGGCCGCGACCGCTGCTTCATCAAGACAATCCGCCCGGTGGACGTGAAGCAGATGCGCGAAGACCGCAAACTGCTGCGCCAGCAGAGCTGACGAAGAGGGTGCCTGGCACGGAAAAGCCGGGAGAAGCAGTCGTCACCTGAT
>JAEZCR010000040.1 GCA_023433465.1 Pseudomonadota bacterium
CACAGGCGCCCCCCCGGGGCCACGGCGCGGGCCACGTCCGCGACGACGCCCACCGCCACCGCCTTCACCGGCCGCGTGCGGCTCGCGCGCCATCGCGTCGGCCAGCGCTTCGCGATCGCCCTGCGACACTTCCTGCACGCGCGTCCACCAGTCGGCGATGTCGCGCGGTGCGAGTCCGATGTCGGCGCGCAGCAGCAGCAGATCGAAACCCGCGCGGAAGCGCGGCTGTTCGAGCATGCGCAGCGCGCGGCGGCCGCGCGGCTGTTCGAGCCTGGGCTGCGCGGCGAACATCTCGCGCACGCCGAGTGAGAATCGCTTCGGAATGGAAATGCGGCCCTGCGCCTGCCGCGCGGCGCGGTCCACCGCATCGACAATGGTGGCGATGTCGTGCCACTTCTCCTGCGGCTGCTTCTCGATGATCTCCGCGATCGGCCCGTACAGCAGCAACGCGAACAGGAACGTCGGCGTCACCGGCTTGCCTTGCGCGACGCGCTGGTCCGTGTTGATCAGCCCCTGCTTGAGCAGCCGCACGACGGCGCCGTCCGGATGTTTGTCCAGATAGGCCGCGACGGTCGGCAGCAGCTCGCCCAACAACCCGCGCGCCTGCAGCACTTCGAGACTGCGCGCCCCATGGCCGGTGAGGAACAGCTTCAGTGTCTCGTCGAACAGTCGCGCCGGCGGCACGCTCGCGAGCAAATCCTTGAGGCGCGGAATGGCCGTGCCGGTTTCGCCGTCGAGCGTGAACCCGAGCTTCGCCTCGAAGCGCGCGGCGCGCAGCATGCGCACCGGGTCTTCGCGATACCGCGTGACCGGATCGCCGATGAGCTTGAGGCGTCGCGCCTTGATGTCGTCGACACCGCCCGCGTAATCCCAGATCGAGAAGTCGGCGATGTTGTAGTAGAGGGAGTTGGCCGTGAAATCGCGCCGCCACACGTCGTCGTCGATCGTGCCGTAGGCGTTGTCGCGCAGGATGCGGCCGTGTTCGTCGGTGACGCGGTCTTCGTCATCGTCGTCGCCCGCGCCCGCGTGGCGCGAACGATCGCGCATCGCGAGGTCGCGTCCGCCGTGGAATCCGGTCTGGTGCGGACCGGCCTCGGCGAGCACCGCGCTTTCATCGACTTCCTCGACGTCGTCGAGCTCGTCATCGAGCTCGTCTTCGATCACTTCGTCATCGTCCAGATCCGGCGGTGGCTCGACCACCTCGGCGCCAAGCTCCGGCGCGCTCTGCGCACGGAACGTCGCGACTTCGACGATCTCGCGGCCGAAGAACACGTGCGCGAGCCGGAACCGGCGGCCTATCAACCGGCAGTTGCGGAACACGCGCTTGACCTCTTCGGGCAGCGCGCTCGTCGCGATGTCGAAATCCTTCGGAGTAATGCCGAGCAGCAGGTCGCGCACGCACCCGCCCACGAGGAAGGCCTCGTAGCCCGCCTCCCGCAGTCGGTACAGCACGCGCAACGCGTTCGGGGAGATCGCGGAGCGCGATATGGAATGTTCGGCACGGGGGATGATGCGTGCAGTCGGCCGCGGGGCCGCGTCGGGTCGCAAATCGTCGTTCAAGACTTCAAAGTTCCGCTTGGCTTGTGGAAAGCGGCGCATATACTACCGCGCTCGAATTCTGGACCCGCCCAAACAGACGCTCCCTTCGTCTAGAGGCCCAGGACATGGCCCTCTCAAGGCCGTAACACCGGTTCGAATCCGGTAGGGAGCGCCAATCAAATCAATGAGCTACGCGCCCGAGGGGGACCAGAGTCCCAGGGAGCCCGCGACTGGCGCCTTCGAAGGCCAACGGGCAGACTGCGCGCCCCCATGGAAGCCCTGTTCGTTTCAACCGGCGTCGTCGCCCTCGCCGAGATCGGTGACAAGACGCAATTGCTGGCCCTGCTGCTCTCGACTCGTTATCGCGCCCCCGTTCCCATCGTGCTCGGCATCCTCGCCGCGACGCTCCTGAATCACGCGCTCGCGGGCCTGGTCGGCGCATGGCTCGTGCAGGTCATTGGCCCGGACGCGATGCGCTGGATCCTCGGACTATCTTTCATCGCGATGGCGGTGTGGGCGCTGATTCCCGACGGCGCACCCGACGAAAACAAGGTGCCACCGCGTTATGGCGTCTTTCTCGCGACGACGCTCGCGTTCTTCCTGGTCGAGATGGGCGACAAGACCCAGATCGCGACGGTTGCGCTGGCCGCGCAGTTCCAGACGCTCGTGCCGGTGGTGATCGGGACGACGATCGGCATGTTGATCGCGAACGTGCCGGTGGTGTTCGCGGGAGATGCGCTCGTCAAGCGCGTGCCGCTCGAGGTCATGCGCATCGTCGCGGCGCTGACGTTCGTCGGGCTCGGCGTGTACGCCCTCTTCTTCGGCTGACGCCCCAGGACTGGCGCCCGGGGAGCCGACGCTCAGGTTTCGAGCGGAACCGGCTCGCTTCGGCCAACCCGGCCATCGACGACGACTCGTGCGTGCTCCGCGCTCGCGATCAGCCCGGACTCGTCGAACACATCGATCGCGATCAATCGCTGCCTTCCTTCGACTGCGCGCAGGGTCGCGACCGCGCGCACACTCGCGCCGCTGAGCCTTCCCGCGGTGAGCGCGAGCGCCGCGTGCGTGACGTTCGTAGACACGCCTACCGAAGTCTGGGCGCCTAGCAGACCCTGCTGCACGAGGCGTGTCGCGGCGAGTTCGATGAGGGAAGTGAGTCTCGAGGTCGAGAGCACGGGACCGAGGCGTATCGTGACCTCGGCGGTCCTCATCTTCTTCTGGTTCATCGCGAACTTCCTGACTGCGTTTCGGTGGGGACGTGAATCTACGCAGCGCGCATTGCGAAGTTGTTTCGTCGCCGTCCTGTTTCGGGCGCTCGGCCTGCCGGATTGCATGTAGGCGCGTCCCTACCTTGTCCGACAGCGGCACGTTTGACTGCCGCCCGACAATGCTCTTCCACAAGACTTCAGGACCGTTCCGCGCGTGAGCTCTTTCGTTTCGAGAGGCGTGGTGCTGAGTACGGCGCGCCTTCTCAACCAGGCGCTTGCGCTGCTCAGCCCGCTGCTGCTGGTCCGCATGCTCGACATCGTCGAGTACGGCCGATATCGCCAGTTCATGGCGACCGCGATGTTGATCACTTCCCTCGGCGGTTTCGCGCTCTCCGCGAATCTCAACTACCTCATCGCGCGCACCCCGGAGCGCGCCGCCACCGACATCACGAAGACGACCGTGCTCATGATGATGGTCGGCTTCGTGAGCGCGCTCATCGTCGCGGCCTGCCGCCAGTGGATAGTTCCCGACGAGATCGCCTCCTCATGGCTGCTGCTCGCGGTGTACGTGTTCCTGTTCCTCAATCTCGAGGTGCTCGTCGCCTACTGGCTCGCGCACGGGCAGTCGACGCAGGTCATGGCGTACACGCTCATCGTCACCGTGTGGCGGCTCGGCACGCTGCTCGGCGCGGCGTACTGGTTCGGCGACGTCGAGATGATCTTCGTGACCATCGTCATCGCCGAAGGCCTCAAGAACGTCGCCATCTACCTGTGGCTGCGCGCGCGTGGATTGCTCGTCTTTCGCTGGGAACACGAGGTGTTCCGCGAACAGATACGGCTGGTCGCGCCGCTCGGCCTGGGCTCGGTGCTCAACAAGGCCAACGACTTCGGCAAGGTCGTGGTCGGCATGCAGCTGGGTCCCGTGCCGATGGCGCTCTACACGACGGCGGCGTACCAGGTTCCGCTGGTCAACATCGTGCAGACCTCGCTATCGGACGTGATCTTCCCGGACATGGTGAAGCGTGCGAAGCGTAATCCCGCCGACGGCCTGAGGTTGTGGCGGCGTGCGCAGACTTTGGTATTCGCGTTGATCTGCCCGGCCTGGCTGCTGCTCACCTACTTCGCGGAGCCCATCATCCGCGTCGCGTTCACCGAGCAATACGTCGCGGCGACGCCCTATTTCCAGGTGTTCCTGCTGCTCATGATCCGCCACACGTTCCAGTTCTCCGTGCCACTGCGGGCGGTCGAGGACAACGCCGCGTTCGCGATCTCGAACGCCATCGCGCTCGCAATGAACGCGGTGTTGTTGTTCGCGCTGATGCCGAAGTTCGGATTGTGGGGCCCGACCCTCGGATTCGTCGTGAGCCAGATGTGGACGTCTTACTACCTCGGTCGCCGCGTGCTGCGCAAATACCAGCTCCCGCTCGCGGCTCTGTGCGAATGGAGCAAGCTCGGGCTCGCGCTGATCGCTTCTCTGGGCGCGCTCGGCGTGATGCACACGCTGATCACGACGCTGCCGCGCACGCCGCTCAACGCGCTGGGCGCGCTCGGCGCGTTCGCGCTCGTGTATGCGGTCGCCGTGCGATTGATCCTGCGCGAGGAATACGACTACATCCTGCGCGCGTTGCGCCGGAAGGCCGCATGAGCATGCGCCGCACCCTGCTCATCGTGAGTTATCACTTCGCGCCGAGCCCCGCGGTGGGCGCGAAGCGGTTCAGTTTCCTCGCGCGCGAGTTCACGCAGCTCGGCTACGACGTGCACGTCGTGACCAACGACTCGCGCAAATCACGCCACGGTGAGGCTGACGCGACGCTTCCGCTGAGCGGCCACATTCACCGCGTCTCGGAGCCGATCGAACTACCGCTCGCGGGTGGCGGCATCCCGCGCCGCGCCGTGAACGCCGCCGCCCGGCGCCTGCTCGCGCCGGTCGGCTGGGAGTACGGCTGGGCGCGCGCGGCGACCGCCCGGGCGCTGTCGATCGGCCGCGACCTTTCACCCGGCGTCGTCATCGCGACCTCTCCGCCGCAGGCCGCGCTCATAGCCGGCGCGCG
>JAEZCR010000236.1 GCA_023433465.1 Pseudomonadota bacterium
ACTTTCCTATTGAGGGCGAATCAGAAATGAGCACGGTGGAACAACAGGTCAAGGCGATCGTCGCCGAACAGTTGGGCGTCAAGGCTGAGCAGGTAGTGAATGACGCTTCGTTCGTCGATGACCTTGGAGCCGATTCGCTCGATACGGTCGAGTTGGTGATGGCGCTCGAAGAAGAATTCGAGATCGAGATTCCCGACGAGGACGCCGAGAAGATCACGACCGTGAGCCAGGCGATCACCTACATCTCCGATCGCCGCAAGTCCTGAGTTTGTTCATCGGGAGGCGCGCCCAGGAATGGTCCCGCGCCCCCTTCCCATCGCGCTCAACACCAAGAGGATAGTGTGTCCAAGCGACGCGTCGTCGTTACCGGGCTCGGTATCGTTTCGCCGGTAGGCAGCGACATTGCCACGGCATGGTCCGCGATCCTCGCGGGCAAGAGCGGCATCAAGCCGATCACCCGCATCGATGCGACTCCGTTCGCGACCCGTTTCGCGGGTGAGGTCGAAGGCTTCGATGTGGCCGCCTACATCGCTCCCAAGGAAGCCCGGCGCATGGACCCGTTCATGCACTACGGCATGGGCGCGGGCATTCAGGCGGTAACCGATTCCGGCCTCGATTTCTCGAAGGAGAACGGCGATCGCTGCGGCGCCATCATGGGCTCCGGCATCGGCGGACTCGCGGGCATCGAGGAAGAGGCGATCAACTGGGAACGGACTCACAACCCGAAGAAGACCTCGCCGTTCTACATCCCCAGCACGATCGGCAACATGGTCGCGGGCCACCTGAGCATCAGGTTCGGCCTCAAGGGGCCGAACCTGGGCGTGGTCAGCGCGTGCACGACCTCGACGCACGCGATCGGTTTCGCGATGCGCTGCATCCAGTACGGCGACGCGGACATCGTAATCGCCGGCGGCTCGGAGTGCGCGACCACACCCACCGCGCTGGCGGGATTCAGCCAGGCGCGCGCGCTGTCCGAGCGCAATGATGATCCGCAGGGCGCCAGCCGCCCGTGGGACAAGGATCGCGACGGCTTCGTGATGGGTGACGGCGGCGGCGCGATGATCCTCGAGGAGCTCGAGCACGCGAAGGCACGCGGCGCGAAGATCTATGCCGAGATCATCGGCTTCGGCATGAGTGGCGATGCCTATCACATCACGGCTCCGCCCGAAGACGGCGCGGGCGCGCGGCTTGCCATGGTGAACGCGCTGCGCGACGCGCGGCTCGATCCGACCGACATCCATTATCTCAACGCGCATGCGACGTCGACGCCGCTCGGCGACAAGGCCGAGACGGTGGCGATCAAGAATGCATTCGGCGACTACGCTTACAAGCTGCCGGTGAGCTCGACGAAATCGATGACCGGCCATCTGCTCGGCGCCGCCGGCGTGGCGGAGGCGATCTTCTCGGTGCTCGCGATCCGCGACAACGTCGCGCCGCCGACGATCAACCTGCAGACGCCGGACCCGGAATGCGATCTCGATTACGTGCCCAACACGGCGCGCCAGGTCGCGATCGATGCCGCGCTGTCGAACTCGTTCGGATTCGGCGGCACCAACGGCTCGCTGATCTTCCGCCGCTTCAAGGGCTGATCCGGCCCGGGGGCCGCAGCCCTTCACGATGAGCGCGCCTCACGTCGTAAAGGTCGCGGCTCCAGGCAGCGCGCTGCGCGCGCTCGCCGCCGCGGATCCGGCGCGATACCCCGTCCTGTTCGAAAGCGCCGCGGAGGGCCCGCTGGCCCGTTTCAGCATGCTCTCGGCCGCGCCGCGCGCCGCGTTGTGGCGCGACTCGTCGGGCGAGCTCGGTGCTAATGGTTTGACCCTGTCGTCGGGCGGATTCCTCGACCATCTCGAACGCTGGTACCGATCCGAGACTCAGCCGCTGGCCCGGCCCGCGAATCTGCCATTCGCGGGCGGCTGGATCGTTTACGCGGGGTACGAACTGGCCGCGGAAATCGAACGCAGCCTGCAGCTCCCCCGCGCGCGTACGCCGCTGAGCGCCTTCGCGCTGCGGGTCGCGACGCTCGCCGTGCACGATCTCAAAACGGGAGAAGTCTTCGCGGTGGCCGAAGTGGGCGCCAGTGAGGAACAGGCGCGCCTGGTCGCCGACCTCGAGGCAGCCGGCGCGCGAGTCGCGGACAGCGCCGCCGCGCCGCTGCCGCTCGCGACGCTGCGCGAGGAGCTGCCGGAGAAATACCTCGAACGCGTGCGCGCGGCGCAGCGGCACATCGCGGCGGGCGACGTCTACCAGGCCAATCTCTCGCGCCCGTGGCGCCTCACGCTCAATGAGCCCGCGGATCCCGCGCGAGTCTATGCGGCGCTTCGCACCGCCAACCCCGCGCCGTTCGCCGCGAGCGCGCGCTTTGCCGGCATGACCATCCTGTCGTCGTCGCCCGAAAGACTGTTGAGCATCACGGGCCGCGAGATCGCGACGCGCCCCATCGCGGGCACGCGGCCGCGGCTCGGCTCGCCGGAGGCGGATCGCCGCGCGATCGCCGAGCTCGTCGCGCATCCGAAGGAGCGCGCCGAACACGTGATGCTCATCGACCTCGAGCGCAACGACCTGGGTCGTGTCTGCGAGGCGGGCAGCGTACGCGTCGACGAATACATGGTCACCGAGTCGTACGCGCACGTGCATCACATCGTGTCGAACGTGCGCGGTACGCTGCGCGCCGATCGCTCGCCCATCGATGCATTGCGCGCGTTGTTCCCCGGCGGCACGATCACGGGATGTCCGAAGGTGCGTTGCATGCAGATCATCGCCGCGCTCGAAGGTGAGGGCCGCGGCCCCTACACCGGCTCGCTCGGGTGGATAGGCGTGGACGGCGACGCGGATTTCAACATCCTCATCCGCACGTTGACGATGGATGGGCCGGAAGTCGAACTGCGCGCGGGCGCCGGCATCGTCGCGGATTCTGACCCGGAGCGCGAGCTCGAGGAAACGCGCGCCAAGGCGCGCGGCATGTTGCGCGCGTTCGAGTGGATGACATGAGCGACGCGCTCGGCAGCTGGATAGACGGCGTGCGCGGCGACGCGGTGCCCGTCGACGATCGTGGACTGCAATATGGCGATGGACTGTTCGAAACCATTCTCGTCCGGGCGCAGCGGCCGCGTTTTCTAGAAGCCCACCTGGCGCGTCTGTCGCAGGGTCTCGACCGGCTCGGCATTCCGTTCGAGGAGTTCGACGCGCTTCGCGCGGAGATCTCGGCCGCGGCGGCGCAGGCGCCGGCGCTCGCGGTGTTGAAAGTGATCGTCACGCGAGGGAGCGCGCGTCGGCGCGGTTATGCACCGGCGGCGGATCGGCCGCGGCGCATCGTGTCGCTGTGGCCCGCCGCCGCGCTCGCGAACCTCGAAGCAGGCGTGGATCTGCGCATCGCGCAACTGCGCGTCGCCGATCATTCGCCGCTCGCCGGGCTGAAACATCTCAATCGGCTCGAGAATGTGCTCGCCGCGGCGGAAGAGAGCGGCGGGGCGTTCGAGTCGTTGTTGCTCGATACGAGCGGAAACGTCGTGTCGGGAGTGATGAGCAATGTATTCATCGTGAAGGCGGGGAGAATCGCGACGCCGCCCGTGAACCGCGTCGGGGTCGCCGGCGTCATGCGCGGGATCGTGCTGCGCGAGGCGCCGCGGCTGGGTATCGCCGCGGATATACGGCCGCTGTCGCTGGGCGACCTCCACGAAGCGGACGAGGCCTTCATCACGAATGCGCGTCTCGGAGTTGTGCCGGTGCGCAGCGTCGGCGAGCATGGCTTCGGCATGAATCCCGTATCACTCAAGATTCGCGGACACATCGAGGCGCTCGATGCGTAAGGTGCTGTTGGCGTTCGGTCTGCTGATCCTGATCGCGGCGGTCGGCGGCGCGTTCTACTGGCAGCGGATGAACGCGCTCATGAACGGCGCAGGGCCGCACACCGCTGCCGTGCCGCTCGAGGTGAAGCCGGGCGCGACGGTGCGTTCCGTACTCGCCGAGCTCGAAACCCGCGGCGCGCTCTCGGATCGGCGCGCGATCGAACTGCTGCTGAGAATTCGCGGCTGGCCGCAGGTGAAGTCGGGACGTTACGAGATTCCCGCGCAGGCGAGCCCGGCGGACATCCTGCGCCAGCTCGAGGAAGGCCGCGTCGTATTCGAGGCGCTCACCATCGTCGAGGGATGGACCTTCGCCGACATGCGGCGCGCGATCGAGGCGCATCCGGAAATCCGCGCGACGCTGCGCGGCAAGGACGTCGCCGATATCATGGTGGCCATCGGTCACCCGGGCGAACATCCCGAGGGACGGTTCTTTCCCGACACATATCGTTTCGCCGCCGACACCACCGATCGCGATCTGTACGCCGCCGCGTATCGCAAGATGGCACAGGCACTCGAAACCACCTGGAACTCGCGCGCGGAAGACCTGCCGCTCGCGAACGCCTACGAGGCGTTGATCCTCGCATCCATCGTCGAGAAGGAAACCGGTCTCGCGAGCGAACGGCCGCGCATCGCCGGCGTGTTCGTCACGCGGCTGCGCAAGGGCATGCGGCTCGAGACGGATCCCACGGTGATCTACGGGCTGGGCGACGCGTACGACGGCAATATCCGCACGCGCGACCTGCGCACCGACACTCCGTACAACACGCGCACCCGCAAGGGCCTGCCGCCCACGCCGATCGCTCTGCCATCGCTCGAGGCGCTCGAGGCCGTGGCGCATCCGCTCGAAACGGGCGACATCTTCTTCGTCGCGACCGGCGCGGGTGACGGTTCGCACTTCTTTTCCGCGACGCTCGAAGAGCACAATGCGGCAGTGAAACGTTATCTCGCTCGCCTGAGGGAAAATCGCAGATGATGACGCCAGCCCGATTCATCACGCTCGAAGGCATCGAAGGCGCGGGCAAGACCACGGTCGCGGAACGCATCACGCAGGCGTTGAGGGCGCGCGGCATCACCGTGCACGCGACGCGCGAACCCGGCGGCACGAAGGTCGCCGAGCGCATCCGCGCGCTCGTGCTTGATCGCGGCGAGGAACACATCAGCGCCACGGCCGAAACGCTGCTCATGTTCGGCGCGCGGCAGATTCACGTGGACAACCTGATCCGCCCGGCGCTCACGCGCGGCGAGTGGGTGCTCTGCGATCGCTTCACCGACGCGACGCATGCGTATCAAGGTGGCGGTCGCGGCGTCGACCGCCGGCTCATAGAGCAGCTCGCGCACGTCGTGCATGGCGACCTGATGCCGGATTGCACTATCCTGCTCGACGTCCCCGTGCGGGTGGGGCTCGAACGCATGCAGGCGCGGCGCGGCGCGGTCGATCGCTTCGAGGTCGAATCCGCGCAATTCTTCGATCGCGTGCGCAATCGTTACCTCGAGCTCGCGCGTGCGACGCCGGCCCGGTTCCGCGTCATCGATGCGACCGCGAAACTCGACGAGGTGTGCGACAAGGCCGTCGCCGCGCTCGAGGAATTCTTCAAGCTCGATCCGGTGCCGGCGACGTGAGTGGAAGGGAGCTTCCATCCTGGTTCGCGAACGCCTGCGCGGAAGTGCGCGCCGCTTTCGCGGCGGACCGTCTCGCGCATGGACTGCTGATCCACGAAGATCCCGGCGCCGGTGGGCTCGAGCTCGCTCGCTGGATCACGCAGCTCGTGAATTGCCGGGCGCCGGCGGCGCCCTGCGGCGAGTGCCAGGACTGCAAGTGGATCGCCGCCGATCAGCATCCCGACGTCGCGATCCTCAAACCCGAAGAAGAATCCAACTACATCCGCATCGAACAGGTGCGCGCGCTGGCCGCGGAGTTGTCGCTCACCGCGCATGGAAAAGGCTACAAGGTGGCAATTCTCTGGCCGGCCGATGCGCTTTATCCGAACGCGGCGAATTCGTTGCTCAAGACGCTCGAGGAACCGCCGCCGCGAACCCTGCTGCTTCTCGTGACGAGTCAGCCATCGCGTCTCTTGCCAACGGTGCGCAGCCGCTGCTCGAAACTGCGGTTGGTCGCGCCCTCGCGGGACGCCGCCGCCGCCTTCCTCGAATCCGCGCGCGGCGCGGGTCCGTGGCGGGAGGCGCTCGCGGCGACCGGGGCAGGGCCCTTTGCGCTGCTGGACGCGGATCCGGGCGAGCTTGCGCAGCTACGAAACGAGACCCTGCAAGTCCTCAAGGACATCGGCAGCGGCAATCTTCAGCCGCCCGCAGTCGCGGAAAAATGGGCCCGTGGCGATCTCGCGACGCGCCTGGCATGCCTTGAGAGCTGGGTCACAGATCGGATCCTGGAAAACGGCGCAATCCGCGACGTAACTCACTTGTCAGGTTCGGTGGGGCAGCCGAACATATGTCGCCTATTCGAGTTCTCGGACGCCATTCGCGACATGCGCAAGCTTTCCCACACGTCGA
>JAEZCR010000072.1 GCA_023433465.1 Pseudomonadota bacterium
CCACGTCGCGGAAGAAGCCCGTGTCGTACAGCGCGCGCACCGCTTCGCGGATGCGCTGCGCGGACAACGTGTCGCCGATGTTGATCGGTAGATAGTTGTAGACCGTTCCCTCGGTGACGCGCTGGAGACCCTCCACGCGGATGTCGCCCACCGTGAACACCGGCCCCTCCTGGGCGTACAAAGGAGCGGCCAGCAGGATCCAGCTGGCGACACAGAACTTCGCGAACCTCATCGTCAAGTTGATCCCCTGAATTGTTATTTGCCGGCGCCCGGGAACAGATAAGTGATCACATCGTTGAACAGCGCCACGCCCATGAGCAATGCGATGGCGAGCAGCCCTGCCTGCTGGCCGACCAGATAGACCCGTTCGGACAAAGGCTTGCCGCGGATCCACTCCGCGGCCTGGAATACGATCTGGCCGCCGTCGAGAATCGGGATCGGCAGCAGGTTGAGGAATCCGATCGACAGCGACAGCAGCACCAGGATCTGCAGGTAGTACTCCGGACCGGCGCTCGCCGCCCTGCCCGCGTAGTCCGCGATGGTGATGACACTGGTGAGATTGTCGGTCGAGATCTTGCGCGTGATCATGCGCCAGAAGAACGTGGCCTGCGCGGCGGTCATGTCCCAGGCCTCACGCACGCCGGCTGCGAGCGCGCCGAACGGTCCCATGTCGACCCGGGTCTTGTATTCGGCCGGATAATACGGCTCGTCGCTGTCGGCGCGCCCGATCTTGAGCATGCCGAATTCCTTGCCCTCGATGATCGCGCGCTCGGTCGTGACCCGTTTCGAGAATTCCCCGGAATCGCGCTTCACGCGCAGCAGCAGCTCCTGGCCGGGTCGCGCGCGCACGTAACTCGACATTTCGTCCCAGGTGCGGATCGGAGTGCCATCCACCGCGACGATCGTATCGCCTGGCTGGATGCCCGCGAGATCGGCGGGCCCGCCCTTCACCACGGTGAAGACTTTCGGAGGAACGGTCGGACGGAAGAATTCGAAACCGAGGCTGCCCGGCAATCTGCCCGGCTTCGTCATCTCGAAGCGCTGCGTCGGATCGGTCAGCGCGAAATTGACGTCGCGCTCGCCGCCATCCGCATCGCGTACGTGCATGACCAGCTCGCCGTCATCGCTGACCGCGTCTAACAACCCGACGATGGCGTCGCCGCGCTCGTCGATGTTCCGGCCATTGATGCTGAGGATGATGTCGTTGCTGCGCAGGCCGGCCCTGGCCGCATGCGATTCGAGCTTGACGTCGCCCACCACCGCCTTGACGGTGAGCTCTCCTTCGGACCAGAACATGCCCCAGAGCACCGCCACCGCGAACAACAGATTGGCGGCCGGTCCCGCGAGCAACACCAGGATGCGCGCCCACGGCGGCCGGCGCGTGAACGAGCGCTCGAGATCCTCCGGCGGCACGTCGCCCTCGCGTTCGTCGAGCATGCGCACGTACCCGCCGAGCGGGATCGCGCCGATCACGAATTCGACGTGATCCGGGGCCTTGCCGACGCGTTTCCAGATGGGTTTGCCGAGGCCGATGGAAAAGCGCAACACCTTGAAACCGAGCTTGCGCGCGACCCAGTAATGGCCGAACTCGTGGATAGAAATGAGGAGGCTGATGCCGATCAGGCCCCACAGGATTTTCCAGCCGATGTCCATCAAGTCCCTTTATGCGTGGGCGGCGCGGGGCCGGATGAAAGCGGACGCGCGTTCCCGCGCTTCGGCGTCCGCCGCGAGCACGTCGGCTATATCGCGGATTTCGCCGCCCGTGGTAGACGCCATTACCGACTCAATGACCGCCGGGATTCGCGCAAAGTTCAATCCCCCCTCGAGGAACGCCGAAACGGCCACCTCGTTTGCCGCATTGAGAGCCGCGGGCCTCGAACCCCCTTCCCGAGCGGCCTGTTGAGCCAGGCCCAGGGCAGGGAAACGCCGCAGGTCCGGCGCCTCGAAACGCAGCGTTCCCACCTTCACGAGGTCGAGCGATTGTACGCCCGAAGACACGCGTTCGGGCCACGCGAGCGCATGGGCGATCGGCGTGCGCATGTCGGGCGTACCGAGCTGCGCAAGCACCGAGCCGTCGACGTACTCGACCAGCGAATGCACGATGCTTTCGCGATGTATCACGACTTCGACCTGCTGGGGCGTGACGCCGAACAACAGGCAGGCCTCGATGAACTCGAGACCCTTGTTCATGAGAGTCGCGGAGTCGACCGAAATCTTGCGGCCCATGACCCAGTTCGGATGCGCGCAGGCTTCATCGGGCGTGACCTTCTCGAGCCGCGCGCGATCCGCGTCTACGAACGGACCGCCCGAGGCCGTCAGCAGGATGCGTTTGACTCCCGGCGGCGAGACTCCGGCGACCGCGTCGCGCGGCAGACATTGGAATACCGCGTTGTGTTCACTGTCGATCGGCAGCAGCGTCGCGCCGGACGCGCGCACCGTCTCGATCAACAGCGGCCCGGCCATGACGAGCGACTCCTTGTTGGCGAGCAGCAGGCGTTTGCCCGCGCGCGCCGCGGCGAGCGTCGAGGGCAGGCCCGCCGCCCCGACTATCGCCGCCATCACGCTGTGCGTTTCGGGATGGCTCGCGATCTCGACGAGGCCGTCGGCGCCGCCGAGAACCTGCGTGTTCGCCTTGCGCGCGCGCAACGCCTCGCGCAGCTTTTCCACCGAGCCGGCATCGGCGATCGCGGCGTACGGCACCGAGAACCGCGCGCACTGCTCGGCCAGCTTGTCCACGTTGCGATGCGCGCCCAGCGCCAGCACGCGGAAGCGGTCCGGATGGCGCGCGATCACGTCGAGCGTGTGCTCGCCCACGGACCCGGTCGAACCGAGTATCGCGACGTTGTTCACGCGACGACCCCCGCGCCGAGCAGCGCGAACAAGAGCGCCGGCGCAGCAGCCGTCACGCTGTCGATGCGATCGAGCATGCCGCCGTGTCCGGGAAACACGGTGCCGCTGTCCTTGAGACCCACGGCCCGTTTCAACATGCTCTCCGTCAGATCGCCGACGATCGACAACGCGGCCACCGCGACGCACAACATCACGAAGGGCCCGATATCTACGTTGAACACGTACTCGGCGGCCCCCCAGGCGACCAGCGCGCTCGCGATGACGCCGCCGATCACGCCTTCCCAGGTCTTCTTGGGCGAGACGCGCGGTGCAAGCGGCACGCGGCCGAACCAGCGGCCGAAGAAGAATGCGCCGGTGTCCGCCGCCCACACGAGCGCGAGCGTGAACAGCACCCAGCGTGTGCTGCCGGTCGTGAGCGTGAGGTAGACGAGCGCGAGCCAGCACGGCGCGAGCGCGAGGATGCCTGCGAACCCGGCGGCGGCCGGCGGCACGCGCGTGGGCGCGAAGCACAACCACAGGAACGCGCCTATCCACCACGCGACGGCCACGGTCATCACGGCCTGCACGAATCCGGGGAACACCACGTAGCCATACAGGCACGCGATCAGCGCGACGGCCGTCGCCGCAGTGAACGCGAACCGCGACTTCAAACTACCCGCCCCGAGGAAGCCCGCCCATTCCCAGGCGCCGATGAGGACCAGCACGCTCACCAGCCACACGGTGGCGATGGGCGGGAGTCCGAGCATGACGAACAGCAGGACCGCCACCAGCGCGATCGCGGTGAGCACGCGTTGCTTAAGCACGGCCACCCGCCTCGCGCGACCTGTCCTCGAGTTGCTGGCGCGTGAGCCCGAAACGCCGCTCGCGGCCCGCGAACGACGCGAGCGCCGCCTCGAGCTGCGGGACGTCGAAGTCCGGCCACAACGTGTCGCACACGTGGATCTCCGTGTACGCGAGATTCCACAGCAGGAAGTTGCTGATGCGGTGATCCCCGCCGGTACGGATGAAGAGATCCGGATCCGGCACGTTGCCGAGCGAGAGTTCGCTCGCGAATCGCCGCTCGTCGATCTCGTCGGCCCTGAGCGCGCCGCTCGCCACGGCGGCGGCCAGCTTGCGCGCCGCCTGCACGATGTCCCAGCGTCCGCCGTAACTCACCGCGACCTGTAGTTTGAGCCCGGCGTTCGCCGCCGTGAGCTCCTCGCACGCCGCCATGCGCGACTGCAGGTTGACGCTGAGCGTGCGCCGGTCGCCGATGAACGTCAGGCGCACCTTGTTCTTGTGCAGCTCGTCGACCTCGCGCTCCATCGCCTCGAAGAACAGCTGCATGAGCGCCCCGACCTCGGTCGTGGGCCGCTGCCAGTTCTCGCTCGAGAACGCGAACAGCGTGAGCGCACCGACGCCGCGGCGCGCGCATTCCTCGATGCACATGCGCACGGGACGCACGCCTTCCTTGTGGCCGGCATGACGCGGCTGGCCGCGCGACTCCGCCCAGCGCCCGTTGCCATCCATGATGATGGCGATGTGGTTAGGAACGCCCAACTGCGTCACCGTGATCAGCAGGTCCGCTCAAACCTGCATGATTTCCTTTTCTTTCGCGGCGAGCTGGGCGTCGATGTCGCCGATGTACTTGTCGGTGAGCTTCTGGATGTCGACTTCAGCCTTTTTCTCGTCGTCCTGCGTGATGAGCTTCTCCTTGAGCGCCTCCTTCACGTCCGCGATCACGTCGCGCCGCACGTTGCGCACCGCGACGCGCGCGTTCTCCGCGTCCGCGCGCACCACCTTCGTGATGTCGCGACGGCGTTCCTCGGTGAGCGGCGGCAGCGGGATGCGGATGACGGTGCCCGCGCTCATCGGGTTCAGTCCGAGATCGGACTTGTGAATGGCCTTCTCGATCGCCTGCACCATGTTCTTTTCCCAGGGCGAGACGACCAGCGTGCGCGCGTCCTCGACGCTGATGTTCGCGACCTGCTTCAGGGGCGTGTCGGTGCCGTAGTAGTCCACCTTCAAGGTTTCGATGAGCGATGGGTGCGCGCGTCCCGTGCGCAGCTTCTTCAAGTCTGCCTGGAAGGTCTCGACGCATTTGCCCATGCGCGAGGCGGCGTCTTTCTTGATGTCTTCTAACATGGTTGACCCTGCTGGTTGTTTTCCGGTCGCATCAGTCGTTCGTCACGACGGTGCCGATGTCCTCGCCGCGCACGACGCGCGGCAGGTCGCCGGCATTGTTGAGATTGAACACGGTGAGCGGCATGCGGTTGTCGCGGCACATGACGATGGCGGTGGCGTCCATGACGTTGAGCCGGTCGGCGAGCACCTTGTCGTAGGTGAGCGTCGCGTAGCGCTTCGCGCCCGGGTTCTTGACCGGGTCGGAATCGTAAATGCCGTTGACCTTGGTCGCCTTGAGCAGCACGTCGGCCTCGATCTCGATGGCGCGCAGCGCGGCCGCGCTATCGGTCGTGAAATACGGATTGCCGGTGCCGGCCGCGAAGATGACGATGCGCCCCTTCTCGAGATGGCGCATCGCGCGGCGGCGAATGTAGTCCTCGCACACCTGGTTGATGCGGATCGCGCTCTGCACGCGCGCGGTGCCGCCGAGGCTCTCGATCGCATCCTGCATCGCGAGCGCGTTCATCACGGTCGCGAGCATACCCATGTGGTCGGCCGTGGCGCGGTCCAGTCCCGCCTTCGCGAGTCCGGCGCCCCGGAAGATGTTGCCGCCGCCGATGACGCAGGCGACCTGGACTCCGCTCTGCTGGATTTCGAGCAGTTCGGCGGCGATGCGCTTGAGCACCACCGGATCGATGCCGAATTCAGTCGCTCCGAGCAGCGCCTCGCCCGAGAGTTTGACGAGAATGCGTTTGTATCTTGTCCCGGTCATTTCCTGACATTCCCCATAAAACCAGTCCCCACGTCGGCCGGCTTTGCACTTTGCCATAAAGAAAACCCCGCTGAGTGCGGGGTTTTCGGTGTCGGCCTCAGTGCGTGGTCTTCGGCGGATCGGTCTTGGTCTGCGCGGCCTTGACCTGCTCCATCACTTCGTTTGCGAAGTCGCCCTGCTTCTTCTCGATGCCGGCGCCCACTTCGAAGCGCTCGAATACGAGCACCTTCGCCTTGTTCTTCTGCAGGAGCTTGTCGATCGTCAGATCGCCGTCCTTCACGAAGACCTGCTGCGAGAGCGCGAACTCGTCGACGGCCTTGCGCACGCGACCGTCGATGATCTTCGCCTTGATCTCGGCGGGCTTCTTCGC
Source organism: Pseudomonadota bacterium (assembly GCA_023433465.1). Taxonomy (GTDB): domain Bacteria; phylum Pseudomonadota; class Gammaproteobacteria; order Steroidobacterales; family Steroidobacteraceae; genus CADEED01. The sequence goes on from JAEZCR010000072.1 coordinate 6,096, forward strand.
GTTGGCCGGGTCGTTTCCGACCTGCTCCGTCGCGATCTCGCGCTCCTTGGCCACGAGCTCGGCGGGCGCATCGGCCGGCGTGTTGTAACGCGGGCTCGAGGCGACCACCTGCATGGCCAGGTCGCGCGCGAGTTCGGCATCGCCGCCCTCGACCGCGACGAGCGCCGCCTTCTTGCTGTCGGTGTGCACGTAGGAGCCGACCACGGTCGGCGCCTTCACGAGCGCCAGGCGACGCACCGTGAGGTTCTCGCCGATCTTGGCGATCAACGCGCGGCGCTTCTCGTCCACCGTTTCACCGCTCGAGAGCTTGAGCGAATTCACCGCGTCGACGTCGGCCGCGCCGGCGGCGAGCGCCGCCTTGGCGACTTCCGCCGCGAAACCGCGGAAGTCATCGCCACGCGCCACGAAATCGGTCTCGCTGTTCACTTCGACGAGCACGCCCGTCTTGCCGTCCGCGGACTTCTCCACGACGACGACGCCCTCGGCCGCGACACGCGAGGCCTTCTTGTCGGCCTTCGCGAGTCCCGACTTGCGCATGTTCTCCGCGGCCGCATCGAGGTCGCCGTTGGTTTCAACCAGCGCCTTCTTGCATTCCATCATGCCGGCGCCGGTACGTTCACGAAGTTGCTTGACCGCTTCTGCAGTAATTGCCATCTCTCGACCTCAAATAGTTAGTGCGTTGCCGGTCCGATCAGCCGCGGCGCGGTCCGCCACCGCCGCGACGACCCGCACCCGGGCCACCGCCGGTGCTGGTGCGCGAACGACCGGCGCTCGCCGTGGCGCTGCGCGGCTGCGCTTCGCCTGAATCCTCGAACACCTCGGCGCCCTCTTCGGGCTCGGCCGCGACGCTCGCGGTGACGGGACGGCGGCCACGCGTGGCGGGGCTCGCCGGGCGACGCGGACGCGCCGGAGCCGCCGCCTTCGGTGCACGGCCTCGGGCGCCTTTCTTCTTCGGGTTGCCCTGCTCGTCGAGCTCGACGAATTCGTCTTCACCGACCACCACCGCCGGCACCTGGGCCTTGCCCTCGATGACCGCATCGGCGATGCCCGCCGCGTACAGCGCGATGGCGCGCATCGCGTCGTCGTTGCCGGGGATCACGTAGTCGACGTTGTCCGGCGCGCAGTTGGTGTCCACCACGGCGACGACCGGGATGCCGAGCTTCTTCGCCTCATGGATCGCGATGTCTTCGTGACCCACGTCAATGATGAAGATGACGTCCGGAGGGGACTCCATCAGCTTGATGCCGCCGAGGCTCTTCTCGAGCTTCTCCATCTCGCGGCGCATCATCGTGGCTTCCTTCTTGCCACGCTTGCCGAGCGTGCCGTTCTCCGACATCTCGGTGAGATCCGCGAGCCGCTTGATCGACTGACGGATCGTCTTGAAATTGGTGAGCATGCCGCCCAGCCAGCGCTGGTTCACGTACGGCATTTCGCAGCGCTTGGCTTCCTTCTCGATCGCTTCGCGCGCGGAACGCTTCGTTCCGACGAACAGCACCTTGCCGCCGTCAGCCACGACGTTCTTCACGAAGTTCGCAGCCTCCGTGTACAAGGGCTGCGTCTTCTCGAGGTTGATGATGTGGATCTTGTTACGTTCGCCGAAAATGAACGGAGCCATCTTCGGGTTCCAGAAGCGGGTCTGGTGTCCGAAATGGACGCCCGCTTCCAGCATCTGTCGCATTGACACGCCGGCCATCAAAGTCTCCTTGGTGGGTTGTGCCTCCGCGCTCCCCGAGTGGTTATCCCGCGACGCTTCTCTTTTCGGAGAAGGGCCCCAGAACACCCAAGCCACTCGTTACGCCGACTGCCCGGAGAGGCGCCCTTAGATGAATAAGGGACGGGTCGACAGGTTGCGCGTGTGGATTAAAAGTGAGTTTCGTTGCCAAAAAAGGCCGCGCTTTATACCATTTGTTCCCCGTCAAAACAACGCCTTACGCAGGTGCACGTGATGGACTCCCTCGTGAGTCGCCATATCTCGATTAAGTCCCCGGCCGAGCAGGAAAAAATGCGTGTGGCGGGCCGGCTTGCGGCCGAAGTTCTCGACATGATCGGGGAGTTCGTGAAGCCCGGCGTGACCACCGAGGAGCTCGACCGGCGCTGCTTCGAGCACATCACCGAGGTGCAGAAGGCGATCCCGGCGAACGTCAATTACCGCGGGTTCCCCAAGACCATCTGCGCGTCCGTGAACCACGTTGTGTGCCACGGGATTCCCAACGACAAGGTCCTGAAAACCGGCGACATCGTGAACATCGACGTCACGGTGATCCGCGATGGGTTCCATGGCGACACCAGCCGCATGTACTTCGTCGGCAAGCCTTCGACGCAGGCGCAGCGGCTCACCGAGACGTGCTGGGAAGCCATGTGGCGCGGCATCGAACAGGTGAAGCCCGGCGCGCGGCTCGGCGACATCGGCCACGCGATCCAGACCTTCGTCGAGGACAAGAATTTCTCCGTCGTGCGCGAGTACTGCGGACACGGCATCGGCCGCGTGTATCACGAGGATCCGCAGGTGCTGCACTACGGTGAGCCCGGCACCGGCGACGTGTTGAAGGCCGGCATGACGTTCACGATCGAACCCATGGTCAACGCGGGCAAGCGCCACGTGCGGTTGTTAGGCGACGGCTGGACGGTCGTGACCAAGGATCACTCGCTCTCGGCGCAATGGGAACACACCATTCTCGTGACCGAGACCGGCGTCGAAGTGCTGACTCTGGGCGCGCTCAGCAAGCGGCCAGGCAGCACGAACTGATGGCTTCACTGGAAGAGGACATCGAGGCGACCGCCACCACGGTCCTGCGCAACGCCCCCTGGCCGCGCGTCGCGCATCTGCCCGAACGGCTGGCCGAGGCAAACTACTCGCCGGAGGCATTCCGCGTCGAGCTCAAGGAAGCTCACGAGGAGCTCGCCGAGCGCTTCCGCGGCGACGAATCGGTCGAGACGCTGGTGCACGCGCGCGCGGAGCTCATCGACGCGATCCTGCGCGAGGTGTGGCGTTCGCAGGTGCCCGCCGGCTACGAGAGCTGGACGCTGGCGGCGGTCGGCGGCTACGGCCGCGGCGAGCTTCACCCGCATTCCGACGTCGATATCCTGATCCTGGTGCCCGCCTCGCCCGACGACGCCGGGCGCGCGGTCGTCGAACGCATCGTCACGTTCCTCTGGGACATCAATCTCGAGGTCGGGCACAGCGTGCGCACGGTCGCGCAGTGCGCCGAGGAGAGCGCGGCCGACGTCGGCGTGATGACCACGCTGATCGAGGCGCGACTGCTCGCGGGCAATGAGAAGTTGTTGGGCGAGATGCGCGAAGCGGTTTCCTCCGATCGCATCTGGCCCGTGAAGGCGTACTTCGAAGCGAAGGTCGCCGAGCAGCAGGATCGCCATCTCAAGGCGAACGACACCGCGTACAACCTCGAGCCCAACGTGAAGACGGGCCCGGGCGGCCTGCGCGACATCCAGACCATCGCGTGGGTGGCCAAGCGACACTTTGGCGCAAGTTCGCTCGACGAACTGCTCACGCATGGTTTCCTCTCGCCCACGGAGCTGCGCAAGCTCAAGCAGGCGCAGTCGTTCCTCTGGAAGGTGCGCTTCGGGCTGCACGTGGTGACCGGCCGGCGCGAAGACCGCCTGCTGTTCGATCACCAGATCAAGCTCGCGCAGCTGTTCGGTTACGAGGACGCGACATTCACGCTCGCCGTCGAGCAGTTCATGCAGCGTTACTACCGCACGGTCATGGACGTCTCGCTGCTCAACGAACTGCTGTTGCAGTTGTTCCGCGAGGCGATCCTCACCGAGACCTCGCCCCCGCGCCCGCTGAACCCTCGCTTCCAGGTGCGCAACGATTACCTGGAAGCCGTGAACGACGAAGTGTTCGCGCGCACGCCGTCGACGCTGCTCGAGATCTTCGTGGTGCTGCAGCAGAACCCGGACGTGAAGGGCGTGCGCGCCTCGACGATCCGCGCCATCAACAAGAACCTCTGGCTCATCGACGAGGAGTTCCGACAGAACCCGCGCAATCACCGGCTGTTCCTCGAGATCCTGCGCGCGCCCGCGGGCGTCACGCACGAGCTGCGCCGCATGAACACGTACGGTGTGCTCGGGCGCTACATCCCGGCGTTCGGCCGCATCGTCGGCCGCATGCAGTACGACCTGTTCCACGCGTACACGGTGGATGCGCACACGTTGTTCGTGCTGAGCAACCTGCGCCGGCTGTCGCTGCCGAGATACGACCACGAGTTGCCGCAGCTTTCCGCGATCATGCAGCAGCTGCCCAAGCTCGAGATCGCCTATCTCGCGGCGCTGTTCCACGACAACGCCAAGGGTCGCGGCGGGGACCAATCGCACCTCGGCGCCGTCGACGCGGAGGCGTTCTGCCTGGAACAGGGACTGTCTCGCTACGACGCGCGCCTGGTCGCCTGGCTCGTGCAGAATCACCTGGAGCTCTCGGTCACCGCGCAGAAACAGGACATCTCCGATCCCGAGGTCGTGAACGCATTCGCGCGCCGCGTCGGCGACGAGACGCACCTCGACTATCTATACGTGCTGACCAGCGCCGACGTGCGTGGCACGAATCCGAAGCTGTGGAATTCGTGGAAGGCGTCGCTGTTCCAGGAGTTCTACGAACGCGTGAAGCGCGCGCTGCGGCGCGGACTCGAGAGCCCGATCGATCCCGACGAGCTCATGCGCGAGACGCAGGATGGCGCGCGCAAACTACTGGCCGCCTCCGGACGCATCACGCCGCCCGAGATCTCGCGCGCGTGGGAGCGCCTCACCGCGGCGTATTTCCTGCGGCACACGCCCGAGGAAGTGGCGTGGCACACACAGCTGCTCGCCGATCGCGAGCCGGGCAGCGAGGATCCGCTGGTCGCGGTGCAGACCAGCCACGAGCGCGGCACGACGGCGATCCTGGCGTTCGCCCCGCACCGCTACAACAGTTTCGCGATCACGACGGCCGTGCTCGACCAGCTCGGCCTCAACATCGTCGACGCGCGCATCACACCGACCGGCGACGGCTTCAGCCTCGACCTGTACCACGTGCTCGAAGAGGATGGCGCGCCCATCTCCGACAACGAGCGCATCGGCGAGATCGAGCGCGCGTTGTGGCGCGCACTGCAGCATCCCGAGGAAGCGCCCGTCACCGTCACGCGCCGCGTGCCGCGCCAGGCGCGCATGTTCCGCACGGCCACGACCATTGCCGTGAGCGTGGACGAGCGTAATCGCCGCTCCGTGCTCGAGCTGATCGCGGGCGACCGGCCCGGGCTGCTGTGCGACGTCGGCAAGGTGCTCATGGAAGAACGCGTCGACCTGCTCGCCGCGAAGATCATGACCGTCGGCGAACGCGCCGAGGACGTGTTCTATCTCGCCTCGCTGTCGGGATCTCCGCTCGACGAAGCCGCGGCGACGCGACTGCAGCAGAAGCTGTCCGGCGCACTCGACCGCCGCGCCGCCGCGTGAACGGCCGTCTCGAACTACTCGCCGCGTACCCGTTCGAGCGACTGGCGCGGCTGAAAGCGGGCATCACCCCGCTCGCCTCGCTCCCGCACATCGCGATGTCCATCGGCGAGCCCAAACACGCGCCGCCGGCCTTCGTCGTCGACGTCTTGCGCGCCGCGCTCGGCAAACTCGACAGCTACCCCGCGACCGCCGGCCTGCCCGAAACCCGCGCCGCCTGCGCGGCCTGGTTAGGCCGCCGCTTCGCTCTCGGCAACCGCGTGGATCCGGACACCATGGTGCTGCCGGTCAATGGCACTCGCGAAGCCCTGTTCTCATTCGTCCAGGCGGTGGTTGAAGACGGTGCCTGGCACGGAAAAGCCGGGATAAGTTCGCCCGTGGTCGCGATGCCGAATCCGTTCTACCAGATCTATGAAGGCGCGGCCCTGCTCGCGGGCGCCGAGCCCGTGTTCCTGAACACGACCGCCGGCAATCGCTTCCTGCCCGATCTGGATTCGGTGCCGCCGGAGACGTGGAAACGATGCCAGGTGCTGTTCCTGTGCAGCCCGGGCAATCCCACCGGCACGGTGCTGTCGCTCGATTTCCTGCGCCAGGCGCTCGAGCTCGCGGAGCGCTACGACTTCGTGATCGCCGCCGACGAGTGTTACGCGGAGCTGTATCGGGACGAAGCCGCGCCTCCGCCCTCGCTGCTGCAGGCCGCGCTCGCGCTCGGCCGCGATTCGTTCCAGCGCTGCGTCGTGTTCCATTCGCTTTCTAAGCGCTCGAGCGTGCCCGGACTGCGCTCGGGATTCGTCGCGGGAGACCCCGCGATCATCAAGCCCTATCTTCTCTACCGCACGTACCACGGTTGCGCGATGCCGATCCCGACCCAGCTCGCCTCGATCGCGGCCTGGAACGACGACGCACACGCGGCCGCGAACCGCGCCTTGTATCGCGCGAAATACGCGCGGGTGCTGCCCATCCTGCAGCCGGTGCTCGACGTCGTCGAGCCGGACGGCGCCTTCTATTTATGGCCCGACGTGGGCCGCGACGACGAAGCCTTCACACGCGAGCTGTTCGCGACGCAGAATCTGACCATCCTGCCGGGCAGTTACCTCGCGCGAGATACGCGCGCGGGCAACCCGGGCCGGAACCGCGTGCGCATCTCGCTGGTCGCGCCGGTCGAGGAATGCGTGGTCGCCGCGCAGCGCATCCGCGACTTCATGTCCAAGTAAACGAACACGACCCCGGAGTAGCTAGTGACCGACCTGACCGTTCTCGCTTCGACCATCGACGAGGCCTTCGAGCGCCGCGCGGAACTGACCGCGAAGAACTCGCCGCCCGCGGTGCGCCACGCCATCGAGGAATGCATCGAGCTGCTCGATTCCGGCAAGGCGCGCGTCGCCGAGAAGAAGAACGGCGAGTGGGTCGTGAACCAGTGGCTCAAGAAAGCCGTGTTGCTGTATTTCCGCACGCACGACAACACGGTGATCGAGGCGGGATACACGCGCTTCTTCGACAAGGTGCCGCTCAAGTACGCCGCGCGTTCGCAGGCCGACGAAGGCCAGTCGCTGCGCGACGGCGGCGCGCGCGTCGTGCCGCCGGCCATCGCGCGGCGCGGCTCGTACATCGCACCCAACACGGTGCTGATGCCCAGCTACGTGAACATCGGCGCCTACGTCGACAGCGGCACGATGGTCGACACCTGGGCCACCGTCGGCTCCTGCGCGCAGATCGGCAAGAACGTGCATCTCTCGGGCGGTGTCGGCATCGGCGGCGTGCTCGAGCCGCTGCAGGCAGCGCCGACCATCATCGAGGACAACTGTTTCATCGGTGCGCGCTCCGAGGTCGTCGAAGGCGTGATCGTCGAGGAAGGCAGTGTGATCTCGATGGGCGTGTATATCGGCCAGAGCACGAAGATCTACGAACGCGAGACGGGCAGGATTCTGCAGGGCCGCATCCCTGCCGGCTCCGTCGTCGTGTCGGGCAATCTACCGTCCTCGGACGGCAAGTACTCCCTGTACTGCGCGGTGATCGTGAAGCGTGTCGACGCGCAGACGCGCGCGAAGACGTCGATCAACGAGCTGCTGCGCGCGGATTGACGAGCGCCGCCCGCGTCCGGCCTCCCCACACCGAGCCGCCGCGATGACGCCCGACGACATCCTGGATCTGCGTCAGCGGAACCAGGGTCTCGTCAGCGAAACGTTCCGCAAACCCGAAGAAGTCGTCTCCTGGTTCGGCGCCGTGCAGGCGCAGGACTATCTCGGCGCGCTGTGGGCGCTGGGCCTGCGCACGCGTGCGGCCACCGAGGCAAGCGTCGAAGCCGCGGAATCGCGCCGCGCCATCGTGCGTACCTGGCCGATGCGCGGCACGCTGCATTTCGTCGCCGCCGCCGACGTTCGCTGGATGACTGGCCTGCTCGCGCCGCGTGTGCTCGCGCGCAACGCCGCCCGGTTCGAACGTGAGTTCGACGTCGATGCACGCCTCATCCAGCGCGCACGCGAAGTCGTCACTCGCGAGCTCGCGGGTGGGAATCGACTCGAACGCAACGAGTTGTACGCGAAGCTCGACGCGCGGCGCATTCGCACCAGTGGCTCGCGCGGCCTGCACATCCTCCTGTGGCTCGCGATGGAAGGCACGATCTGCCTCGCGGGCCGGCAGGAAAAGCAACACACTTTCGCGCTGCTCGACGAATGGATTCCCGCCGTGAGGCCGCTCGAACGCGACGCGGCGCTGGGTGAGCTCGCCCGCCGCTACTTCACGAGCCACGGTCCCGCGACGCAGCGCGACTTCATGTGGTGGGCGGGGATCACGGTGAAGGATGCGCAGGCCGCGATCGACGCGGCGAAAGGCGTACTGACTTCGGCACGTGTCGACGGCGTCGACTACTGGTGGCGCGAATCGCGCGGCGCCCCCCCCGCGCGCCGCGGGCCCGTCGTCAAACTACTGCCGCCCTTCGACGAATACACCGTCGCCTACCAGGACCGTTCGCTGCTGATGCCCGGCCGGCGCGCCGGCTACGGCGTGCTGGGACCGGTCGTGATGATCGACGGCCGCATCGTGGGGGAATGGCGGCGCAAGTTGCCTGGCGGCAAATCCGGCGGCGTCGCCGTGACAACCCGGCTGCGACGCAAGCTCACGCCAGCCGAACGCGCCACGCTGGCCGGCGGGATCGAAGATTACGCCCGCTACCTGGGTCGCGAGCCCGCCTGACAGCGGCCGGCGGCTCGACGGTCAGATCGCCCGCGTCGGCGGCATACAGTAGATAGCCGCCGCGACCCCTGAATAGCCACGAAAACGGCGGCCCGTTATGCTCACTTCACGGCCGGAACTTCGGACGCACGCCACGCCTCCAACCGGCTCCGGTAACCCCAGGGATGCCCATGCACTTCAGACCCCAGGCCTCGCCCGACGATTCGAACGCGCTCGCGATCCGGACGCGTGGATTGGCGAAACGCTTCGGCGACCTGCGCGCCGTCGACGGTATCGACCTCGACGTACCGCGCGGCATGATCTTCGCCATCCTCGGCCCCAATGGCGCCGGCAAGACGACGCTGATGCGCATGCTCGCGACGCTCGCCAGGCCCGACGAAGGGACCGCCAGCATTCTCGGGCATGACCTCGTGAATTCGCCACAGGCCGTGCGGGCCGAAATATCCATGACCGGCCAGTTCGCCTCGCTCGACGAGGACCTCACCGGCCGCGAGAACCTCGTGATGCTCGCGCGGCTGTGGGGCTTTCGCGGCAAAGCCGCCCGCGTGCGCGCCGACGAGTTGCTCGCCAACTTCGACCTGGCGGACGCCGCCGACAAGCAGGTCAAGGACTACTCGGGCGGCATGCGCCGCCGCCTGGACATCGCCGCGTCGCTCATCGTCACGCCGGGCGTGTTGTTCCTCGACGAACCGACCACGGGACTCGATCCCGTGGGACGCAAGAGCGTCTGGCGCATGATCCGCGCACTGGCCGGCTCGGGCGTCACGGTTCTGCTAACTACCCAGTACCTCGACGAAGCCGACCAGCTCGCCGCGCGCATCGCGGTGATCGATCACGGCCGCAAGATCGCCGAGGGCACGAGCCGCGAGCTGAAAGTGGCCACCGGCTCCGGCTTCCTGCACGTGGCGCTCATGGATCCCGCGAAGCTCGACGATGCCGCGGCGCTTCTCGAAGCGCGTCTCGGTGCGACCGTGCAGCGCAGTGTCGAAGGCGCGATGTTGTCCGTCGTCGCGAAGACCTCGCGCGACGCGAACGAAGCGCTCGGCGCGCTGATCGCCGCGAACATCGAGCTCGCCGACTTCTCCGTGGGCAGCCCCAGTCTCGACGAAGTGTTCTTCGCGCTGACTGGAAAGGCCCACACATGAACGACGTCGCCACCAAGACCGCGCCCGCCTTGAAACCGGTGCCGCGCCCGGCGGCGCCCTCGCCGCTTTCGAACGCGCTCGTGTTCGGCTGGCGCGCGGTGCTCAAGTTCAAACACGTGCCCGAACAGCTGTTCGATCTCGTGATGACGCCCATCATGTTCACGTTGCTGTTCACGTTCGTGTTCGGCGGCGCGCTCGCCGGGACGCCGGGCTCTTACCTGCAGTACTTCCTGCCCGGCATCCTCGTGCAGACGGTCGTGTTCAACTCGGTGTACTCCGGAATGGGTCTATCTACCGACCTGAGCAAGGGGCTGTTCGACCGATTCCGTTCGCTGCCGATCTGGCCGCTCGCGCCGTTCGCCGGACTCATGGTCGGCGACATCCTGCGCCACGTGATCGCGGGCGGCATCATCCTCACGATCGGGCTCCTGCTCGGCTATCGCCCCGAGGCCGGGATCCCCGGCGTACTCGCGGCCTTCGCGTTGCTCATTGCGATCGGCTTCGGCGTGGGCTGGATCTTCATCGTGCTCGGCCTTCTGATCCGCACGCCGATGACCGTGATGACGATCGGCTTCACGTTCATGTTCCCGATGGTGTTCGCGTCCAACATCATGGTCGATCCCGCGACCATGCCAGGCTGGCTGCGCGCATTCGTGGAGGTGAATCCGGTGTCGCACATGGCGTCCGCGCTGCGCGGTCTCCTGAGCGGCGCGGCGACGATGCGCGACGTGTTGCTCGCGCTCACGGCGCCGTCGGCGCTTACGCTCGTGCTCGCGCCCGTGACCCTGCTGCTGTATCGGCGGCGCTGAAGCAACTCAGCGCGCGGTCAGCGGTGCGGCCAGCACACCGGTCGCCGTTGGATCGAACTGCCCACTCACGAACCCGACGTGCCGGGCGATGTTCCTCGCGTGATCGCCGATTCGCTCGAGCGAGCGCATGATGAAGGCGGCCTCGATCGCTGCTTGAACCTGGCGTGCGTCTTCCATCGCGCGCGTGAGGATGCGCCGCAACGCGGCGGCATATTCGGCATCCATCTCCAGGTCCTGCTGCACGACGGCGGCAGCGGCCGCGGGATCCAGATGGTCGAACGCTTCGAGCGCCGAGCGGATCATCATCACCGCCAGGCGGCCGAGCTGGCGCGCTTCGCGCGCGGTCGCGGCGCCCGGTCGAAAGCCATTGGCCTCCGAGTCCGCCAGCACCGTGAGCGCGAGTTTTTTCGCCTCATCCGCCGCCCGTTCGAGCTCGGTGACCACCTTGTCGATCGCGAACACCGCGCGCAGGTCGTGCGCCACCGGTTGCCGGCGTGCAATCACCTGCAATGCGCACTCCTCGATCTCGGCGTCGTACTGGTTGATCTTGCGCTCGCGCTCCAGCACCAACGTCGCGTCGGAGCGGTTCCAGTTGGAATATGCGCTCACCGCGAGCTGAACCTGCTCGATCACCAGCGCACCCATCGCCACTGCCTGGATATGCAACGACGACAGGTCGCCGTCGAATGCGCGCGCGGTATGGCCTTCGAGACTCAGTGCCACGTTTGTCAGCCGAATCGTCCGGTGATGTAGTCTTCGGTGAGGCGGTGTCGCGGATTCGTGAAGATGCGGTCCGTCTCGCCGACCTCGATGAGATCGCCGAGATGGAAATACGCGGTGCGCTGGGATACACGCGCCGCCTGCTGCATCGAGTGCGTCACGATCACGATCGCGTAGCTCTGCCGCAGTTCTTCCATGAGATCCTCGATGCGCGCGGTGGCGATCGGATCGAGCGCCGAACAAGGCTCGTCCATGAGGATCACTTCCGGATTCACGGCTATTGTCCTGGCGATGCACAGCCTCTGCTGCTGTCCGCCGCTCAGCGAAGTCCCGGGCTGCGTCAGGCGGTCCTTGACCTCCTCCCACAAACCCGCGCGTTGCAGCGAGTTGTGCACGATCTCGTCCAGTTCGACGCGATCGCCCGCGAGCCCGTGGATGCGCGGACCGTACGCCACGTTCTCGTAGATGGACTTCGGAAACGGATTCGGCTTCTGGAACACCATGCCGACCCGCGCGCGCAGCTGCACGACGTCCTGCTTCTTGTCGTGGATGTCCTTGCCGTCGAGCAGGATGCTGCCTTCGACACGCGCGCCCGCGATGGTGTCGTTCATGCGGTTGAGGCAGCGCAGGAAGGTCGACTTGCCGCAGCCCGACGGCCCGATCATCGCGAGCACCTGGTTCTTCGCGATGTCGATGCCGACCTTCTTGATGGCGTGTTTCTCGCCGTAGTACACGTCGACGTCGCGGCAGCTGAAGATCGGATCGTCGACGGCGATGTTGCCGACCGTCTTGCCGGCCTCGACCGGCTCGCGCGGCGCCGGCGATTCGGGCACTCGTCCGCTCGGCTTCAGATTGATGCCCGCACGTTCCACTTGAATCGCGCTCTCCATGGTTTCACCACCGTCGTTCGAAGCGTTTGCGAAGGATGACCGCCGCCGTGTTCATGACCACCAGGAAGGCCAGCAGCACGATGATCGCGCCCGAGGTCTTCTCGACGAAGCCGCGTTCGGGCGAGTCGGACCACAGGAACACCTGCACGGGCAGCGCCGTGGCGGCGTCCGTAAAGCCTTGGGGGATATCCACGATGAACGCCACCATGCCGATCATCAGCAGCGGCGCCGATTCGCCGAGCGCGCGCGCCATGCCGATGATCGTGCCCGTCAACATGCCCGGCAGCGCGAGCGGCAGAACGTGGTGCGTCACGGTCTGGATCTTCGATGCGCCCATGCCGAGCGCCGCCTCGCGGATCGACGGGGGAACCGCTTTGAGCGCGGCGCGCGAAGCGATGATGATCGTGGGCAGCGTGAGCAGCGTCAGCACCAGCGCGCCGACCAGCGGCGCGGAGCGCGGCAGCCCGAAGAAGCCGATGAACACCGCGAGACCCAGCAGGCCGAACACGATCGAGGGCACCGCGGCCAGGTTGTTGATGTTCACCTCGATGAGGTCCGTCCAGCGGTTGCGCCGCGCGAACTCCTCGAGGTAGATAGCCGTCGCCACGCCGATCGGGAACGACAGCAGCAGCGTCAGCACCAGCGTGAGGAACGAACCGACCACCGCGCCCCAGATGCCCGCTCTCTCCGGCTCGCGCGAATCGCCGCCCGTGAGGAAGATGGTGTTGAACTTGAGCGCCAGCGCCCCGTCCGCGGCGAGCGCGTCGACCCAGGCGAGCTGCGCGTCCGACAGCGGCCGCTCCTCCTCCGGCAGTTCTCGATCGACGTGACCCTTCTTCAGGATGTCGACGGCATCGCTCGCGAGCAGCCAGCGGTCCCCGGTCTTGCCGATGATCGCCGGATTCGCCAGGACCTCGTTCTGCAGGTCGAACGCCGCGCTGCCGCTGACCAGCCGTGTGAGTTCGCGCGTGGCCGCGCGCCCCTCGACGTCGGGGAACCGCGATTTGAGCGACGCGCGGATCAGCGCCTGGTAGTCGGCGGCGCGCAGGTCGTCGGGAACGCCAGTGCCGGCCGGGTCGATGACCTCGGGATCGAAGTAGATGGGCAGGCGGATCTGCGTCTGCTGGAACGCGCCGATCCCGTTCGAGAAGATCACGAAGAACAGGTATACGAGGAAGGCCATGCCCGCGGTCACCGCCGCGAGTCCGTAGAAGCGGAACCGCCGCTCCGCCCAATAGCGGCGCTGCAGGCTGCGGGCGACGATGGCCTGGGTCTCCTGTGCGGTGCGGCGCGGTTTATTCGTACTGTTCACGGTATTTCCGCACGATGTGGAGCGCGAGCACGTTGAGCGCGAGCGTGACCAGGAACAGCACCAGGCCGAGCGCGAAGGCCGCGAGCGTCTTCGGACTGTCGAACTCCTGGTCGCCCACCAGCAGGGTCACGATCTGCACGGTGACGGTGGTCACCGCCTCGAGCGGATTCGCGGTGAGATTCGCGGCGAGGCCCGCGGCCATGACGACGATCATCGTTTCGCCGATGGCGCGCGACACGGCGAGCAGCACTCCGCCCACGATGCCGGGCAGCGCCGCGCGCATCACCACCTGCTTGATGGTCTCCGAACGCGTCGCGCCGAGCGCATAGGCCCCATCACGCAGGCTCTGCGGCACCGCGCTGATCATGTCGTCCGCGAGCGAGGACACGAAGGGAATGATCATGATGCCCATGACGAGGCCGGCGGCGAGCGCGCTTTCCGAAGCGACATCCAGGCCGAGCCCCTCGCCCCAGCCGCGCAGCGCAGGACCGACGGTGAGCGCCGCGAAAAATCCGTACACGACCGTCGGCACCCCCGCGAGCACTTCGAGCAGGGGCTTCGCCCAGGTGCGGAACTTCGGGTGCGCGTATTCGGCGAGGTAGATGGCCGAGAACAGGCCGATCGGCACCGCGATGGCCATCGCGATCAGCGAGATGAGCAGCGTCCCGGCGAACAGCGGCACCGCGCCGAACGATCCGGACGATCCGACCTGGTCCGCGCGGATGGCCATCTGCGGACTCCAGGACGTGCCGAAGAGGAAATCGATCGGCGAGACGAACGAGAAGAAGCGGAAGGCTTCGAAAGCGACCGACGCCACGATTCCGATCGTGGTGAACACGGCGATGGTCGAACAGCCGATCAGGAGCCATTCGATGACGCGCTCGACGCCATTACGTGCGCGGACCTGCGGCGTGATGCGCGCCCGCACGACGAGCACGGCGGCGATGGCCAACACCATCACGAGCACCGTGAGCGCCATGCGGCTGATCTGGCGCAGCTCGAGGTAACGCGCCGCCGCGGCGCGGACCTGCTCGTTGAGGCTTTGCGGCGGAACATTGCCGGCGACGAGATTGCGCACGTCGTTGAGCACCAGCGACAACTCGCTGGCCGGCAGCGTGCGCACGGCCTCGGGCATCTCGTTCGTGACCAGCCGCAGGATGATCGCGTCCTGGGACACGAGCCACAGGCCAATGATCGCGAGCGCGGGCAACGCGCACCACAGGGCCGTCATCAGGCCGTAATGGCTGGGCAGCGAATGCAGATGGCGCACGCCGCGGCTTCCGCCCACGAGAGCGAGAGACCGCGACTTGCCGATCCAGAAGGCCCCCACCGAAAGCAGGGCCAGCGCAATGAGCAAGGCCGACGGAGTCATGGTGTGGGGACAGGTTGACGCGGTTTTGTTACAGGTTCGTGAAACGGGGCCAGATCGGTCGATCCGGCCCCATTTCGCCCGTCAGAACCGGAAGTTCAGATCCAGTTGCAGGCGCTTGTACTCGCGGTCCGTGATGCCGGAGATGACCTGGGTGTCGAGCGGCGCGGCCGTCGCCTCGTTGAACACGGTCACGCTTTGGGGCACGTCGTTCGACAGCTCGTTGAGGAACAGCGTGGCGTTGATCGTCCAGTTGCGAGCCACGGTATATCCGCCGCGGAGCACGAACCCGTCCGTGTCCGTGTTGCCGTCGCCGAAGTCCGAATCGATCAGCTGACCGAACAGCGCATCCTTCTCGATCTTCTGCCACAACAGGCCGAACTCCCAGGTCCCCGCCGCGGAGCCCGCCGCACCGTAGCTCACGCCCGCGGCAAGCGCGGTATCGAGCTTCTCGCCCGCCACCGGGTTCACCTCGGCCTCGAGATTCTTCGCGTAATCCGCGAAGAAGCGCAGCGGACGGCCGCCCACGGTCGCGGTCAGGTCGCCGAAAATCTGCGCGACGTCGAAGTCCGACAGCGAGCAGGCCACGTTGGCGCCGAGCGAGCGGTTGCACACCGCGGCACTGGTCGTCGTCGTGTTGCCGAAGGAGTTGCCGCCGAAGAAGGGGTTGTAGCCCTGCACGCCGTCGACGTCGAAATAGGTTCCCGCGACGGTCAACCTTACCGAATCCGAGAGCGGAATCCGGTAGCCGACCTGGGCGCCGAACATGATCGTGTCGGTGTTCGTGCCCGTCGTCGGATTGCTGAACGACAGGGCGCGCTCGGCGAGCCAGTCGTAGAACGCGCCGGCGAAGAAGTTGCCCTTCGTGTAATTGACCGCGATGCCTTCGGGATTGATGTCACCGTCGAAGAACAGGCTGCCGCTGCGCTGCCACGGATAACGCTGTTTGCCCGCGTGCACCCGCCAGGCCGCGCCCGGCGCCCAAGTCACGTAGGCGAGATCGAGCTCGAAGTCCTTGCGCGAATTCTGGTCGGTCAGCGTCTGGTTGGACGAACGCGGGTCCGGTCCGCCGCTCGCGATGCCGATGACACCCGTCAGCTTGTCATTGACGCGATAAGTCGCGTTCAGGCGGGCGCGCACCCGGTCGCGATTGCGGTTGCGATCGACGTATTCGACGTCGAAGGATTCGTTGCGGTAGCGCAGATCGCCCGAGAACGACAGCCGCGACTTCTCCTGCGCGACGACGTCCGCCGTGCGATCCGCGGTGGCCTGCGCCTCGTCCGATGTCTTCTTCGTCTGCGTCTGCGCTTTCTCGAGCTGCTCGATCTTCGCCGAGAGCTCGGCGAGCTGGGCCTTGAGGGCCTCGATGTCCGCGTTCTGCGCGAATGCCGGTTGCGGCGCCAGGCCGGCGCCGCCGGCCAACGCGGCTGCAATGGCCAGGGTCAGTAGTTTGCGAGTCATGGGATTCTCTTCTGTTTTCTTTCGGATGACATTCGATGTGAAGTGCCGGGTCGGCGCCGCGCGGACATCCTGGTCCGCGC
>JAEZCR010000112.1 GCA_023433465.1 Pseudomonadota bacterium
AGGGTTGATATATAGCTATTGCAAGCAAGCGCGTACGGCGCAACGAAGAGATCACGTCGCCCAAGGTGAGAGTCATCGGGGCCGATGGTGGTCAGGTCGGAGTGCTCACCCGGTTCGAGGCTCTCGATCTGGCAAAGGCAGCCGAGCTCGATCTCGTCGAAGTGTCGCCGCAGGCGGATCCGCCCGTCGTCCGTGTGATGGACTTCGGCAAATTCCTGTTCGAACAGAACAAGAAGTCGCATGCCGCGAAACGCAAGCAAAAGCAGATCCAGATCAAAGAGATCAAGTTTCGTCCCGGTACGGACGAGAATGATTACCAGATCAAACTGCGTAACATCATTCGATTCCTGACCGAGGGTGACAAGGCCAAGGTGACGTTACGTTTCCGCGGCCGTGAAATGGCGCATACGGAAATTGGCCGGAAGCTGCTGGACAGGCTGGTGAACGATCTACGCGAAATCGCGGCGATCGAGCAGAACCCGCTCATGGAAGGCCGGCAGATGGTCATGATGTTCGCGCCGAAAAAGAAGTAACCCGCCAACCAAAGTTGGTGGATTCGCCCCTAGCGAGCGAAGCGGTGCAAGCCGTGACGCTTTGCGAAAGGTAGCTACAACGGAGTTGATGTATGCCCAAGTTGAAGACCAACCGGGCAGCGGCCAAGCGTTTCCGCAAGACAGCCAAGGGCTGGAAAGCGGGCTCGGCAGGCCGCCGCCACAATCTCGGCCACAAGCCTCGCAAGACCAAGCGCCAGCTGCGCTCGGGCGGATCGTCGCTCGTGCACAAGAGCGACACGGGACGTGTCGACCAGCTGATGCCGAATACCAAGTAATCCAGCGAGGACTAACTAAATGGCACGTGTCAAACGTGGCGTCCAGGCTGGACGCCGTCACAAGAAGATTCTTTCCAAGGCGAAGGGCTACTACAACGCCCGCCGCAAGGTTTTCCGCGCGGCGAAGCAGGCGGTCATCAAGGCCGGCCAGTACGCCTACCGTGGTCGAAGGCTGAAAAAGCGCGACTTCCGCGCGCTGTGGATCCAGCGAATCAACGCCGCCGCGCGTGAGTTCGACTTGAGCTACAGCCGCCTGATCAACGGCCTCAAGAAGGCCGGCATCGACATCGACCGCAAGATGCTGGCGGACCTGGCCGTGAACCAGCCGGAAGGTTTTGCCGCGATCGCGAAGCAGGCGAAGGCCGCTCTCGACAAAGCTGCTTAAAGCAGCGGAATCGTCGTGAGCGGGGAGGCTCCCAACGATCTGGACAAGCGCCGGGAGGAAACTCTCGGCGCGATCTCCGGCGCTGCCGACATGTCGGCGCTCGAGGAGGTCCGCGTCCGCACGCTCGGCAAGAGCGGGTGGCTCACCGAAAAGCTCAAGGAGCTGGGCAAACTCGCGGCCGAGCAACGCAAGGAAGTCGGCGCGCGGGTCAACCGCGTGCGCGAAGAAGTCCAGACCTTCATCGAGACCAAGCGCGCCGAGCTCGAGCAGGCGGCCGTCGCCGCGAAGCTCGCGAAGGAGCGCATCGACGTCACACTGCCCGGGCGCGGTGAGGCGCGCGGGGGTTTGCACCCCGTGACCAAGGTGCGGCTGCGCATCGAGCAGTTGTTCCGCCAGGCGGGCTTCGTCGTCGCCACAGGTCCCGAGATCGAGGACGACTTCCACAATTTCGAAGCGCTCAACATCCCCGCCGATCATCCGGCGCGCGCGATGCACGACACGTTCTATTTCCCGGACGGCAAACTACTGCGCACGCACACCTCGCCGGTGCAGATCCGCGCGATGCTCGCGGGCAAGCCGCCGTTCGCGGTGATCGCGCCGGGGCGCGTGTATCGCAACGATCACGACGTCACGCATTCGCCGATGTTCCACCAGGTGGAGGGCCTCGCGGTCGCCGAGGGTGTCACGTTCGCGAACATGAAGGCGATGCTGCACGGGTTCCTCGAGGCGTTCTTCGAGCGTGACCTCAGGATGCGGCTGCGCCCGTCGTACTTCCCGTTCACCGAGCCGTCGGCCGAGGTCGACATGAGCTGCGTGCTCTGCGGCGGCGGCGGATGCCGCGTGTGCAAGCACTCGGGCTGGCTCGAGATCGCCGGCTGCGGCATGGTGCATCCGAAGGTGCTCGAGGCCGGCGGCGTGGATCCGGAGAAATACACCGGCTACGCGTTCGGCATGGGCATCGATCGCCTGGCCATGTTGCGTTACGGCGTGAACGACCTGCGCCTGTTCTTCGAAAACGACCTGCGCTTCCTCGCGCAATTCAAGGCGGGGTAGGCGTGAGAGTCCCACTTTCCTGGCTGCGCGATTTCGTCGACGTTCCGTGGGATGCCAGGGAGCTCGGTTCCCGGCTGACCATGTGCGGCTTCGAGCTCGAGGCCATCGACACCGCGGCGCCGCCGTTCAGCGGCGTGGTCGTCGCGGAGATCGTCGAGGCCGCGCGCCATCCGCAGGCGGACAAGCTGCAGGTGTGCAAGGTCCGCACGAAGGGCCCATCTTCGAATGAGGATGGGCTGCTCCAGATCGTCTGCGGCGCCGCGAATGCGCGCGTGGGTCTCAAGACCGCGCTCGCGACCGTCGGCGCCAAACTACCGGGCGACAAGGCCATCACGGCCGCGAAGCTGCGCGGCGTCGAGTCCTTCGGCATGTTGTGCTCGGCCAGGGAACTGGGTCTCGCGGATGCCTCCGAAGGTATCGTGGAGCTGCCGGCCGATGCGCCGGTGGGCGAGGACCTGCGAGCGTACATGCAGCTCGATGACGAGATCCTCGAGCTCAACGTCACGCCGAACCGCGGCGATGCGATGTCGGTGCTGGGTATTGCCCGCGAAGTTGGTGCGCTGACGGGGGCAGCCCCCGTTTCCCAGCAAAAGGGGTCAGCCCTCACCGTGGCCGTCGTCAATGCCACGGATACCTTCCCCACGAAGCTCAGCGCTCCCAAGGCCTGCCCGAAGCTCGTGAGCCGCGTGGTGCGCGGCATCAACAACAAGGCCCCGTCGCCCCTGTGGCTGCGCGAGCGCCTGCGCCGCGTGGGCCTGCGGCCCATCAGCCCGGTGGTCGACATCACCCAGTACGTGATGCTCGAGTTGGGCCAGCCCATGCATGCCTATGACCTCGCAAAGCTGCAGGGCGGCCTCGAGGCGCGCCTGGCGCAGTCGGGGGAGAAAACCACGCTGCTCGATGGCAGCGAAATCGACCTCGCGGCAGATGTATTGGTCATCGCCGATTCCGAGGGTCCCGTGGGCATGGCTGGCGTGATGGGTGGGCTCGCGAGCTCGTGTACCGCCGAAACGACCGACATCCTGTTCGAGGCGGCGTTCTTCGCGCCGTCCGCCGTGGCCGGTCGTGGCCGCCGTCATGGCCTCGTGACCGACGCCGGACAGCGTTTCGAGCGCGGTGTGGACCCGGTCAATCAGGAACGCGCCATCGAGCGCGCCACCCAACTACTGGTCCAGATCGCGGGCGGCAAGGCCGGCCCGGTCCATGGCGTGAAGAGCGAGCCGGACATTCCGCGCCGGCTCGAAGTCGAATTGCGCCGTGCGCGCATCAGCCGCCTGCTGGGCGCCGATATTTCCGACAACGACGTGAAGCGCACGCTCGAATCTCTCGGCATGCGCGTGCTCGCGAACGAAACCGGCTGGCTCGTGACGCCGCCACCGCATCGGTTCGACATCAACATCGAAGCGGACCTCATCGAAGAGCTCGCGCGCATCGTCGGCTTCGCCGCGATCAACGAGGCGGACGCGGTAACGCTGCAGAAAGTGCGACCGATGCCGGAAGAGGCGCCGGTGGAAGTGCAGGCGCTCGAGATCCTCGCGACGCGCGGCTACCAGGAAGCGATCACCTACGCGTTCGTCGATCCGGCGCTGCAAGACAAGCTGTTTCCCGGCGTCGAGCCGCCGAAGCTCGCGAACGCGATTTCGAGCGACATGAGCGTGATGCGCGCGTCGCTGTGGCCAGGACTGATCAAGGCCGCGCTCGAGAATCAGCGCCGCCAGCAGGATCGCGTGCGGCTGTTCGAACACGGCTCGCGTTTCGAACCGCTCGCCAACGGTGGCGGCGAAACGGATCTGCTCGCCGGCATCGCGATCGGCCCGCGCCATCCGGAACAGTGGGGCGCGCAGGCCGTGCCCGTGGATTTCTACGACGTCAAACAGGACGTCGAAGCTTTGTTTGCGCGGGCCGGTGCCCCGGACGAGTTCGGCTACATCGCCGACACGCTGCCGTGTCTGCATCCGGGTCGCAGCGCCCGGATCACGCGGCGCGGCAAGACGATCGGCTGGATAGGGGAGCTGCACCCCCAATTGGTGCAGGAATTCGATTTCACATATGCGCCAATATTGTTCGAAATCCAATTTGGCCCGGCACTGGCGGCCAAAATGCCGCGTTTTGAAGAGATCTCCCGGTTCCCGCGCGTGCGTCGTGACCTGGCCGTCGTCGTCGACGAGAAAGTTTCTTTGAGTCAGCTACATGAACGTGTAACCTTTGCCGCGTCGAGCCTGTTACGCGAAATCCGGGTGTTTGACGTGTTCAGGGGGCCCGGCATAGAACTTGGAAGAAAAAGCGTCGCTTTAGGCTTGATATTTCAGGACAATTCTCGCACCCTCGCGGACGAGGACGCGGACCGTTTGTTAGCCGCGATTCGTGCCGATCTGAGTGCAACGTTGGGCGCAGGATTTC
>JAEZCR010000077.1 GCA_023433465.1 Pseudomonadota bacterium
GCGCCCAGCCGCGCCGCCGCGAATAGATAGATATCCGGCGCGGGCTTGGGCCGCGCGACCATCGACGTCACGCAGATGTCGTCGCCGAAGAATCGCTCGAGGCCGGTCACCGCGAGCGACATGCGCACGCGCGCGATCGGTGATTGCGAGGCCACGGCCATCCGATGACCGCGGCCCGCGAACTCCTCGAGCGCCGCGCGGATGCCCGCGACCGGTTTCAGCTCCCGCATGAACGCGAACGCGGTCGCGAACGCCCAGTTGTAAGTGAATCCCGCGCCGGGCCGCGCGCCGACGCGCTCGCCGATGAGATCGAGCACGCGTTCCACGGTCTTGCCGAGAAACAGATCGTGCACCTCGTCGATCGTGAGGTCGAGGCCGAGGTCGCGCAGGACCTCGGACTCGACTCGGCTCGCGAGAAACTCGCTGTCGACGAGCACGCCATCGCAGTCGAAGATGATGGCCGGCAGGCGCGCGCCGATCACGAGGACCTCAGTTCTTCGAGGGGTTCAGGTTGATGAACGGCGTCGCGCCGCCGCCGAGCATGTATTGCGGCAACACGCCATTCCACTTCTGTACGGCTTCCCATTCGACCAGCTTCGCGTTGCGCTCGAGCGCCTGCGCGCGGATCTGGATCGACTTCGCCTCGGCCTCGGCGGACAACACCTTCTGCCGCGCCTGCTCCTCGATCTGCTTCGTGCGGTTCTGCTCTTCGATCGCCTTCTGCTGCGCGATCACCTTCTGTTCCACCGAGTTCTCGAACTCACGCGTGAAGGCAATGTCGGTGATTTCGAAACGCGAAACCTCGACGTTGCGTTCGGAGAGGTTCTGGCGGATCGCATCGAACGCCGTGGAGGCCGCCTTGTCGCGGTTGGAAATCAGGTCCACCGCGTCCCACTTGCCGACGACTTCCTTGAGTGTGCCCAGCACCACCTGCGGGATCAGCTTCTGCTCCCAGTCCCGGCCGATGTCGCGGTACATGAGGTGCGCGGCGTTCTGCTGCAGTCGGTAGTTGAGCGTGTACTTGATCGCCGCCTGTTGCACGTCGCGCGTGTAGGTGTCCGTTTCGCCGTCCTGGCGCTGCACGCGCGTGTCCATCTCCACGATCGTGTTCGTGATCGGATTGAAGAAGTAGATGCCCTCGGGCAGCGATTCGCCGACGACCTTTCCGAAGCGTGTCTCGATGCCGCGGTGGCCCGTGTCGACCACCTTGATGCCGAAGCCCGCCACGATGAGCGCGATGATCGCGAAGAGTCCGATGCCGGCCCACATGACGACGCGGCCCATCTGCAGCGGCTCGCGAGTGCTGTTACCCGAGGCGCCGCCCCTGAAAATCGGTGAATTGAAAGCCATGTTCTTCCCTCCTTCCTAACCATTACGCAGGCGCGCACGCCCGCCGGATGACATCAACGCGATCGGCCAGATCAGCGACATGCGCAGCCGCGAATGCCAGCGCGCCGCGCGCGCCGGTTGTTCCTCGTTCGAATACAGGTAGCTCGACGTCGCGACCAGCGCGAGCGCGATGAAGCCGAACAGCCAGATGACGCCGAGCAATCTCAGCAGTCCGAAGACCATGATTCCTCCCTCGCGCGTCTACTTGTACTTCTCGTGCAACTCGACCGGTGAGGCCATCGACTTCTTCTTGCGCATGCGGATGTTGAGCATCTCGACGGCGACCGAGAACGCCATCGCGAAGTAGATGTATCCCTTCGGGACCTTGTGTTCGAAGCCTTCGGCGATGAGCATGACACCCACGACCAGCAGGAACGACAGCGCGAGCATCTTGATCGAGGGATGGGCCGAGACGAAATTGCCGATGCCCCGCGCGAACAGCATCATCAAACCGACCGACGCGATGACCGCCGCGATCATGACGGCGACCTCGTCGACCATGCCGACCGCGGTGATGATCGAGTCCAGCGAGAACACCATGTCGATGATGATGATCTGCAGGATGATCGCGCCGAAACTCGCCTTCACCTTGCTCGACGCATGACCTTCTTCGCCTTCGGTGAGCTGGTGGATTTCCATCGTGGACTTCCACACCAGGAATACGCCGCCCGCGATGAGGATCAGGTCGCGGCCGGAGATCTCCGCGCCGAGCACGCTGAACAGCGGCGCCGTGAGCCCGACGATCCACGAAAGGATCAGCAGCAGTCCCACCCGCATGAACATGGCGAGGAACAATCCGATTCGCCGCGCGATCTCGCGACGCTCGGGCGGAAGCTTGTCGACCAGGATCGAAATGAAAATGATGTTGTCGATGCCGAGTACGAGCTCGAGCGCCGTCAGCGTCAGGAACGCGACCCACATTGCGGGATCGGCGACAATCGACATGAATGCTTCCATTGGTGGGCGCAATATTAGAGAAATGGACCCCAACATGCTGCAACGAATTTTCCGGGCCACGATCGTTCTGGCGCTTGCGTTGGCCGGGGCCGCGCATGCGCGCCTGCAGTCGGGCGAAGTGCGCGTCTGGGAAGTGCAGGAGATCACCTTCGAGGCGGCGCGCGACTACGCCAATCCGTATGTCGACGTCACCTGCTGGATCGAACTATCCGGCCCGGATTTCAGGAAGCGCGTGTACGGCTTCTGGGATGGCGGGCGCACGTTCAGGGTGCGTTTCGTCGCGACGAAGGCCGGCGAATGGAGCTGGCGCGCGGCGGCCACGCCGGCCGACGACGCGGGATTGAACGGCGGCGCGGGATCGTTCCGCGCCGTTGCATGGGAGCCCGAGGAGATCGAACGGAATCCGAACCGGCGCGGCTTCGTGCGTGCGACCGGCAACGGCCATGCGCTCGAGTACGCGGACGGCACGCCGTTCTTCCTGCTCGGCGACACCTGGCTGGCCGCATCGACGTGGCGATTGCCGTGGCGGAACGGCGCCCAGCCCGCGCCCGACTACGTGCCGGGTCCGGGAATCTCGTTCGAGGAGGCCGTTGCGTGGCGCAAGCGCCAGGGCTTCAACTCGATCTCTTTCATCGCGGCCTTTCCCAACTGGGCGGCGGATCAGCGCGGCGCGACCTACGCGAACAAGGACGGCGTGTTCCTGCGCAACGCGTGGGAAAAGTTCGGTCACTGGGCGCCGAACGCGAAGATCTCCACGCCCGACGGCGCGACGACAACGGGCAAGGACATGCACGACGAGGACGGCAACCGGCCGTTCGCCGTGTTTCCGGATCGCGAGGGACTCGCCAACTTCGACGCGATCAATCCGCGCTACTTCGCGAACCTCGACCGCAAGATGCGCTACCTGTCCGACGAAGGTTTCGTGCCGTTCTTCGAGACCGTGCGGCGGGACAACGCGCCGTCGTGGAAGGCGTACTTCGACTTCAACCCTTCGTACGCGCGCTACGTGCAGTACCTCATCGCGCGGTACGGCGCGTACAACATGATCTTCAGCGGCATCCATCTCGACTGGATCCCGAAGGACTTCAGCCTCACCGCGAACGAATTCAACGAGGCGCTGACCTGGCACCACGAGAAGTACGGTCCGCTTCCGTTCGGCCAGCCGTACACGACACTGATCGACCGCTCGACATACAAGGCCTTCGGGCACGGCGACAAGGCGCCGTGGCTCACGATGCACACCGTCGGCAACAATCCGCGCAATCACGCGATTTACGCCTCGATCGAGGAACTGTTCCGGCTTACGCCGCCGATGCCGGCCGCGAATCTCGAGCCCTATTACACGGGCTGGAATCACAACATCAACCGGCCCGGTGGCGAAACGCCGCCCGCGAATTCGCCGCGCGACAACTATTTCGCGCGCGCGATGATGTACGGATCGCTGCTGTCGGGCGCGCTCGCGGGGCACGTTCACGGCACCGCCGCGTACGACCTGACGAGCACGGGTGAGCCCGCGGGCTGGCGCCCGCACATCTGGACGGCGCTCCGGTACGAATCCGGCGCGCAGATGCGGCACCTCGGCGCATTCGTCTTGTCGGAAGGCGATCGTTACCAGCAGCTTCGACTCGCCTCGGACGATCTCGAGCCGCGCAGCATTCCCGACGCGCTCGCGGACGGGCTGGACGGCTGGTCATTCCTGATGCGCACCGAGGATCGCGGCTTCGCGCTCGCGTACTTCGAGAACCAGGCGCTGCGAGCCAACCTGAAGGGGTTCGAGCCGGGCACTAACTACCGGTGGACGTGGTTCGATCCGCGGACGGGCGCTTGGAGCAGGCCGCTCGTCGTCAAGGCCAGTGCGGCAGGCGTGCTGCGCGCGCCGGCTTTTCCGGAAGGCGGAGAGCAGGCGGCGACCGACATCGCCGCGAAGATCCGGAAGTAGATTACTGGCGCGGGCTAGGGCGCCTTCAGCCGGAAGTCTCCGTCGCCGTAGTGCACGTAGTCGGCCCAGTCCGGAGAACGGCGCGCATGCACCGCGCGCCGCGCCTTCACCAGCGCGGCGCCGATGGTCGTGCGCAGCAGCTCGCGGTAGAACACCGTCGCGAACGCGGTCGCGGCTTCGTCCTCGACTGGCCAGTGAGTGCCGACGTAATGCGCGAGACCTGCGCGCAGCAGCGATTCCGCGAGGCTCAGGTTCGTACGCACGCCACGCTCGCGTTTCGCGGCGCGCGTTTGGCTCGTGACACGCGCACTCGCGCCGCGACGCAGGCGGGCGGACTCGCAGGCGTTGAACACGACGAGCGGTGGCAGCCGTCCGAGCGCGGCGACGGCGGAGCCCGTGAGATCGCCGTCCGCGAGCGCGAGGCCGCTTTCGCCCGGCCGCCGCGCATCGAAGAACGCGTGCCCCGCGTAATGAATCACGTCGTGGCGGCCGGCCTCGAGCTCGGCGGTGACGCGCGCGAGCGTGGCGGCCTCACCCGTGACCTCGGTGACGCGCACCTTCGCCGCCCGGCCGAGAATCCGGGTGATGCGTGCCCGTTCGAGCTCGGCGCCCGGCAGGTCCCGCGTGGGATTCGCGATCACGAGCACGCTGAGCTCGCGCTGCGAAAGGCGCGTCGGATCGAAGCGCGCTGGCACGAGGTCCGCCGTGGCGTAGCGGCGCGACAGGCCGTTCTCGAGCGCCGGAATCCAGCCGCGCAAGTTGAGGGTTTCCCACGCCACACGGCTTCCGGCCGCATCGTGCACCACCGACAACGGCTGGCGCCGCGTCTCGACCAGAGCTTGCGCGAGCGCCGGATGCAGGACGAGTGAGCCGAGCTTGCGGCCGAGCGCCGTCACGCGCGCCGACGTGAGCGAAGGCTGCGCGAACTCACGATCCAGCGCGTCGAGCGCCTTCGCGCTGAATCGCCGGCCGTGGGAGTAGATAGCCGCCGAGGTGCCGCCGGTGAGCAGCGACGCGCGCCAGGTCTCCATGCCTTCACGGCGCGCCTCGGCCGAGACGATCAGGTGCGCGGTGCCTGGCAGCTTGCGGACGCGGGTGACCGCGCGCGTCGGCAGCGGCGCGAGCGGCGTGAGACGCAGCGCCCCGGCCGGGCGCGCGTCGATGAAATCCACGAGCCGCGCCTGCACGC
>JAEZCR010000160.1 GCA_023433465.1 Pseudomonadota bacterium
GCCGAGTGGCGCGCCACGGTCAAGCGCTCAGGGACGTGTGCACGAAATCCTCAGCGACGTGGCCTCCGCCTCGACACCGGCGAGCCGCAGCACGAAGCCGCCGGATCCCGAGTTGATTTCTGCGGCAAAGTTGCCGCCGGAGTTCATGCAAGACTCTTGAAGGATGACGAGTTGGTCGCCGGTAATGGTGTATCGGCCGCTGCCCGAAGGCGGGCTGGAGAAAAGTCCTTCGATCCAGCCGATCAGGCGGTCCCAGATGCTCTGCGGCATTTCGGCCGCCTTCCCTCCCGCTACCATCTCGATCTCATTCATCGAAAGCGGCACGATTCCATGTGCGCGCGTTCCGATCGCTCCGTTCAAAGTAGAAGTTTCCATTTCTCACTCCGGATCGTGGGCGCTCACTAACCCCATGTCGGCGGGCGCCGGGATCCATGTGTTGCGACGCGGAAAATATTCGCACGGCTAGTTAGCGCGCGCGAAGCCGCATTTCTACCATTTTTCGGCAGCTTTGCGACTCGACAGGCCGTTCAGAACTTGTCGCGCTGCAGGATCGCGATCATGCCGTTCGAGCGGCCCCAGATCGTCGAGGGCAACACGACCTGCGACAGGCGCCAGCCTTGCTCGCCCTCCTTGTTGAGCGCCTGGCTCATTTCGGTGTCGTCGGCTTGAAAGACGGACGGCTTGTACGGCAGAAGAATGGTCTTGTATTCGAGCTTGTTCACGGGATTCTCCGGTTTGCGCCGAAGGATCTGCGCGCGAGCCCATCATGCCGTGATAGCCCGACGAGATTGGGCTAAATTGAGCTCGCGGCCTCGGCAGCCGGTGGTCGGATGCCGAAAATCAGCAGGTAGCCGATCATCCAGAACTCGCCCACGGACGCGGGGAGCGTCAATAGCGTGTTCAGCCAGACAGGTGAGTCCGCCATCCCATTCGTGACGAACGCATTCAGGATGTAGCCGACGCCTCCGGCGATCAGCACGAAACCCAGCGCCTTCGGCATCCGACCGGAATACGCGGCAACGTAACCCATCGGTATCAGCCACAGGCCGAAGAAGATCGTCCCGACGCTCCACATCGTCTGACTGAGCTCGAACAGCAGCCGTGTCGTCCCGACCACGTCGCCGCCCGGAGCGAGGCGCGCTTCCATCGCCACGGTCAGTTCCGCCGCGAGAAACGCGGCGCTGACCAGAACGAGCAGCGCGTTGGCGAGCCCGAACCACGCGAGCGCATTGGCTGCGGTGGCATTCAGAGGACGGAATAGTTTGTAGAACCAGACGATCGCCAGGGCCTGGGTCAGCACTATGCCCAGTTCCAGCGCAACACCGAGCCGGGCTAGCGCGCCTTTTTCGACGAGGTTTGCGAATGTCGCCGCCGGATCCGCGACGTGAATCGCCGGCCGCAACAGCAGGAACCCGAGCATCCCGGTAATGGCCAGGCCGAGATAACACAGTCCCGCGATGCGGGCGGTCCGCTTGATCTTATCCATGACCCTCCACCGGGGATGCTCAACCGAGAACGACTAACAAGTCTTTCGCATCCACCTGCATGCCCGGCTTTGCGAGGACCTCGGCCACCGTGCCATCGGTCTCCGCGCGCACGCTGGTCTCCATCTTCATGGCTTCCATCGTCAGCAGCAGATCACCCTTCGCGATCTTCTGTCCAACCAACGCCTTCACCGTCGCTACGGTGCCGGGCATGGGCGCGCCAACATGCTTGGGATTCCCCGCCTCCATCTTGCGCTGCGGCGGACGCTTCGCGACCTGCGAGCGATCGGCGACGTTGATCGAACGGGGCTGGCCGTTGAGCTCGAAGAACACCTGGCGCGTCCCGTCGTCGTGCACCTCGGACACGGCCACGAAACGCACGATGAGCGTCTTGCCGCGCTCGATGTCGATCGTGGTCTCGTCACCCGGCTCCATGCCATAGAAAAACACCGGCGTGGGCAGCACGGCGCAGTCGCCGTACGCGGCGCGGTCGCGCGCGTAGTCGAGGAACACCTTCGGGTACATCAGGTACGAAGCGAACTGCGTATCGGTCGCGGGCCGACCTAACTTCTCGTCGAGCTTCTTGCGCTCGTCCGCGAGATCGAGTGGCGCCAGCGAAGCGCCCGGCCGCTCCGCGAGTGGCTTCTGGCCCTTGAGTACCTTCTTCTGGATGCCTTCCGGCCAGCCGCCTTCGGGCCGGCCGAGATCGCCGCGCATCATCTGCACGACGGACTCGGGGAACGCGACTTCGTAGTCCGGATCCTCCACCTGCTCTCGCGTGAGCCCGGAGGACACCATCATGATCGCGAGGTCGCCGACGACTTTCGAGGACGGCGTGACCTTCACGATGTTGCCGAACAATTGATTGACGTCGGCGTATGCCTGCGAGACTTCCGGCCAGCGCGCATCGTCGAGACCCACGGAGCGCGCCTGCTCCTTCAGATTCGTGTACTGCCCGCCGGGCATCTCGTGCACATACACCTCGGACGCGCCCGCGCGCATGTCGCTCTCGAACGCGAGATAGTTCTTGCGCACCTGCTCCCAGTACATCGAGATGGAGCGCACGGCGGCGTGATCGATGCCGGGATCGCGAGCACTGTAGCGCAGCGCCTCGATGATCGAGCCGAGATTCGGCTGCGAAGTGAAACCCGACATCGCGTCCACCGCGCCGTCGACCGCGTCGCAACCCGCGGCGACCGCCGCGAGCACACTCGCCGCGGCGATACCCGAGGTGTCGTGCGTGTGGAAGTGCACGGGTAGTTTGAGCTCGTCCTTGAGGGCCTTGACGAGCTTGTACGCCGCGTTGGGCTGGCACAGGCCCGCCATGTCCTTGATGCCGAGGATGTGCGTGCCGGCCGCCTTCAGCTTGCGCCCCATCTCCAGGTAATAATCGAGCGTGTACCTGGTCTCCTTCGGCGAGGAGAGATTTCCCGAGTAGCAGATCGACGCTTCGCAAAGATTGCCGGTCTCGAGTACAGCGTCGATGGCGACGCGCATGTTGTCGACCCAATTGAGCGAATCAAACACGCGGAACACGTCGATGCCGGAGATCGCCGCCTGCTTCACGAACGCGCGCACGACGTTGTCGGGGTAGTTCGTATAACCCACCGCGTTCGCCGAACGCAGCAGCATCTGCAGGAGCAGGTTCGGCATGGCGGCGCGGAACTGTTCGAGGCGCGACCACGGATCCTCCTTGAGGAAGCGCATGGCCACGTCGAAGGTGGCGCCGCCCCAGCACTCCATCGAAAAGAGCTGCGGCAGCATGTGCGCGTAGTAAGGCGCGATCGCCGTCATGTCCGGCTGGCGCATGCGGGTCGCGAGCAACGACTGGTGCGCGTCACGCATCGTCGTGTCGGTGATGAGCACGCGTTCCTGCTCGAGCATCCACTTCGCGAAGCCTTCCGCGCCGAGCTCGTCGAGCTTCTGCTTCGTGCCCGGCGGCGGCGCCTTCGCGACGTTGAACTTCGGCAGCCGCGCCAGCGTCATCTGCTTCGGCTTGATGCGGCCCTTAACTTCAGGGTTGCCGTTGACGATGGTGTCGCCGATGAACGAGAGGATGCGCGTCGCGCGATCGCGCTTCTTCTCCCACTTGAAGAGCTCGGGCGTCTCATCGATGAACTTCGTGGTGTAGTCGCCGTGCGCGAACTTCGGGTGCGTGATGACCTGGTCGAGGAAGCGCAGGTTGGTCGCGACGCCGCGGATGCGGAATTCCCAGAGCGCGCGATGCATGCGTGCGATGGCTTCGAGCGGGTCAGGCGCCCACGCGGTCACTTTCACGAGCATCGAGTCGTACGAACGCGTGAGAATGGCGCCGGCGTACGCGGTACCCGCGTCCAGGCGGATGCCGAAGCCGGCGGGCGAGCGGTACGCGGTGATCTTGCCGTAGTCGGGCGAGAAGTTGTTCTCGGGATCCTCGGTCGTCACGCGGCACTGCAGCGCGTGCGCGGTGAGGTGGATGTCCTCCTGCGCCGGTACGCCACTGTTGGCGTCGCCGATCTTCGCGCCGTCCGCGATGCGGATCTGCGCCTTCACGAGATCGATGCCCGTGACGGCCTCGGTCACGGTGTGCTCGACCTGGATGCGTGGGTTGACCTCGATGAAATAGAACTTTCCGGTCTCGGCGTCCTGCAGGAACTCGACGGTGCCGGCGTTGCGGTAGTTGACCGCCTTGCCGATCTGCAGCGCGTAACCGCACAACTCGTTGCGCTGCGCCTCGGTCAGGAACGCCGCGGGCGCGCGCTCGACGACCTTCTGGTTGCGCCGCTGCACGGTGCAGTCGCGCTCGTAGAGATGCACGAGGTTGCCGTGCGTGTCGC
>JAEZCR010000251.1 GCA_023433465.1 Pseudomonadota bacterium
CCGTCGCCGACGGCCTGCGCATGGCTCCGTATCCGCTCGCGGACGACGGCCATCGCAACTTCGTCGACCTCAACACGATCCCGAACGCCATCGTCGAGCGCATCGAAGTGCTGCGCGACGGCGCGTCGTCCACCTACGGTGCGGACGCGATCGCGGGCGTGATCAACGTCATCACGAAGAAGGAAATCCAGGGCCTGCATATCGGCGGTTCGTATGGCATGTCCGAGGCCGGCGGTGCCGATGAAAATCGCATCGACCTGACCTGGGGCCATGGCGACCTCGAGAGCGAGGGCTACAACTTCTACATCAGCGGCGAATACCAGAAGCAGGACAACCTCTGGGCCCGCGAGCGTGGCTATCCGTTCAACACGCAGGACTGGAGCCAGGTCTGCGGATCGTCGGGCAGCTGCATGGCGAACCTCAACTGGAACGGCATCACGACTGAAGACGGGAGCTTCAACGGCCTCATCTCGATCCCCGGCGTGGCGCTGGTCCGTCCGGCCACGGGCGCCGTCGACGGCACCGGATCGGCGACGGGTTCGGGCCGCTTCGAGTACCTGAATCCGGCTGCCGGCTGCCGCCAATGGAACACGGTTGCGCAGAGCGTTTCCGGCACCGCGCCGCTCAACGTCTGCGAAGTCAACTTCCAGGGCGAGTACATCATGCTCCAGCCGGAGATCAAGCGTCAGGGCCTGTCCTCGCGCTTCACGGCGAACATCGGTGACGGCGGCCAGATCTACGCGATGGCCAACTTCTACAAGACCGACACCGCGGCGTCGTTCACTCCGCTGGGCTTCAACGGCCTGCCGACCGTTCCGCGTCCGCAAGGCATGATGAACTACAACGTCATCCTGCCGGTTTACGTCTGCTCGACGGGCCGCGGCACGCTCGACGGCCTGAACACCGGTTGCGACGCCACCAACGGCACGCTGAACCCGTACAACCCGTACGCGGGTGCTGGCAACCGCGCGCAGATGTTCTTCCGTTCGCCCCTCGGCCGCTCGATCGAAACCAGCTCGAAGGTCATTCGCGGCGTGGTGGGCATCGAAGGCTCGTTCGGTGGTGACAATGGCTGGCGCTACGCGGCCGACTTCACCGCTTCGCAGAACGATCTGACCCGCAACGAAGGCAACTACTACATCCCGCAACGGATCATGGACGTCGTCGCGCGCGGCACGTACAACTTCGCCGATCCGCTGTCGACGCCGCAGGAGGTGTTGGACTACATCTCGCCGCTCAACAGCAAGGTTTCGAGCTCGCAGCTGTGGCAGGTGCAGGGCACCCTCAGCAAGGCGTTCTTCGAACTGCCCGGCGGTCCGTTCCAGGCGGCGTTGGGCGTGTCGTACCGCGAGGAGTCGCTGAACAATCCCAGCGGCAACCCGGCCAACGACTCGGCTCCGTATACCCGCTACTACTCGATCAACGCGGTGGGCGCCGCGGGTGAACGCGACGTCAAGTCGGCGTTCTTCGAACTCAGCGCTCCGGTTCTCGATCAGCTCGAGCTGCTCGCGTCCGGCCGCTACGACGAGTACTCCTCGGGCCAGTCGAACTTCTCGCCGAAGGTCGGCTTCAAGTTCACGCCGATCGAGCAGATCGCCCTGCGTGGTACCTGGTCGGAAGGCTTCCGCATTCCGTCCTTCAACGAAGCCTACGGTCTGCCGACCACCGGCTACGTAACCGCCCAGGTCAACTGCGCCAACGTTCCGGCGTACTGCGCCGCGCACGGCAACAATGCCTACGCGACGGGCCAGTACAGCGTGGGTCTGACGAGCATCGGCAATCCTGCGCTCGATCCTGAAGAGTCGACCGCGTTCACGGCGGGTTTGATCATAGAGCCGCTCAGCAACCTCAACTTCACGGTCGACTACTGGAACATCGAGGTCGATGGCCTGATCAAGGGCGTCACCGCGAGCGCCGCGCTGATCAACCAGTGGTACACCAACGGTGGTGATCCGGGCATCCCGGGCATCGTGATGCTGCCTGGCAATCCGGACCCGGCGTTCCCGGGTGCGCTGCCGGCGCTCGGCTTCATCCAGGCCTCGTTCGCGAACCTGGAAAGCCAGAAGGCCAGCGGTCTCGACTTCGGTGCCAACCTGAGCCTGCCGATCGGCGACACGGTGACGTGGCGCAGCTCGCTCGATGCTTCGTACATGATGAAGTTCGAGCAGATCACCGAAGATGGCACGGTGCTCCGTTACGACGGCACGCTGAGCCCCTGCGACGTGACCTCGTGCTCGGGCACGCCGAAGTGGCGTGGCACCTGGCAGAACACGTTCGAGTTCGGCCCGGCGGCGGTCTCGATGACGGCGTACTACACGAGCGGTTACGACACCGCCTCGGTGGACTACGACGGCGTCAAGGGCGACTGCCAGTTCAACGCCGATAACCACATCTCGACGCAGTCGTTCCTCGATGGCACGCCGGTCAACTGCACGCAGCCCGCTCAGTGGAATGCGGACCTGACCGGTCGTTACACCTTCAACGACAAGTACACGGTCTTCGCCGAAGTGCTGAACTTCCTCGACATCGAGCCGGAGTTCGACCCGTCGGCGGCCTACGGTCTGTTCGGCTTCAACCCCGCCTGGGGTGGTCCGAACATGATCGGCCGTTACTACCGCGTCGGCTTCCGCGTGGAGCTGTAATCGGACACTAACTAACTAGACTACAGAAGCAGAAGAATGGGGCGGCTCCGCGAGGAGTCGCCCCTTTTTTTTGCCTGGGCCGTGGGGAGCGCGCTGGTTGCGCGCGCGGCGGCGTGCCCCGCCGACCCCCCCGGAGCGATGGCGTCCGGTCCGCGGCTAACGTTCGCGCCGGACGCGGGTCTCGATGCCCTTGGTCGTCGTCAGGATGTAAGACCCGGCGCGCGAGTGGCGCAACGTGACGTCGTCTCCGACGGCGATCGTCGCCGTCGGGCGGTTTTCGATCTGCGACCAGACCTGGCCATTGTCGAGCGTCACCATCCACCAGCCATTGGTGCGTACCGCGAGCTTCGTGACCGTCGCGGGAACGACCTGGGTATGGGGCACGGGGCTTTCGCGACGCATCTCGTCGCGGGTCCATCCGTTGAGGCCGCCGTCGGGTTTCTGCGCGAATGCGCCCGCGGCGAAGCCGAACAGAGGCAGGAGAACGAGCAAGCGATGTCCGGTTCTCATGCGGCGGAGAATAGTCCCCAGCGGGCCTACAATTCACCTGCGGGTTTTCCCAGGTTCGTGCGGGACGCACGCCCAACCCGATCGAGGGACCCACCATGAGAACGTTGCTGGGCATATGGACGATTTGCGCGGTCGCCCTGGCGGACGAGCCTTCTCGCGAGAAGATTCCCGCCGAGCTGCGCGGGTGCGTGGCCATCGAGCGCAACACGGAACGGCTGGCCTGCTTCGATCGTGGAATCGCCGCGATCCTGAGAGCCGATGGCGTGGCTCCTTCGACGGAGTCCAGCTTTGGACTCGTTGCCAGCTCCCCACAGGCCGGATCGGGCGACACGCGGGAACTCAGGTCGATCCGCGGGCGGGTAGCCACGATCCAACCGTCGGCGGGCGGCGAGTTGATCACGCTCGACAACGGCCAGACCTGGCGCCAGTTGAGCGGCGGTGCGTTGCTGCTCGAGGTGGGCGACGAGGTCGAGATCACGCGCGCCGCGCTCGGATCGTTCCAGATCAGCGTGCCGAGCGGTCGCACCGCCAAGGTCAAGCGGATTAGTTAGGCGCGTCCCCGGGTCCGCCGGGGTCCTTGAGGGCGAACCAGCAGTTGAAGGCCACGGTGATGCGTTCGCCGTCGCCTTCGTACGGCTTGACGTCGTGCAGCACCCACGATGGGAACAAGACGAGCTGGCCGGGTTCCGGATGGAAAATGCGGATACCACCGGCGAACGCGCCCGAGAAGCGTGTATTGCCGGCATCCAGGTGCATGCTGGATTGCAGCACGGGGTTCACGAAGCACAACGCGCCGCTGTCCTTGCGGTCCGCGTCGGAACGGCCCGGATCCACGCAGTACACGCCCGACCATGACGCGTTGGGATGGTTGTGCAATCCGAAGAACCCGCCGCGGCGCGTGACGTGAAACCACGCGTCGTTGTACACCAGCAGCCGCGAGCGCATCGCGGCGTCGTAGCCATTGAGCTCGCAGATCACGCGTAGCATTTCGCCGAAGCAGAATTCCTTCAGTTTCCTCACGGCCGGCTCCGCCGGATCGCGGAACAGGTCGAAGCGGCTTTCGAACGTGGCGGCGTTGCGCTGCGTGATCGGCCGCGGGTTCGCCTGTGCCGCGCCTTCGGCCGCGCGCGCGACGAACAATGCGGCGAGTTCGCGATTCAGCGCGGCCGGTTCCGGCAGGCGCGCGAACGCGAACGGGGTCGCGAAGAAGGGGACGATGTCCGCCATGCGCCGAGGCTAACTTCCCGCGCCCGAAAAGAGTACGGTCAAGGGAACGGCGGGCCTGGCGGGCCCGCCGTCCAGCTTCTTCACGCTAGAACTCGGCGTTGAGCGTCAGGAACAGCTGCCGTCCGAGCGCGTCGTAGGCCTGCGGCCAGGTGTTGCCGTTGCAGGGACCCGTGGGGCAGGTGCTCGAGCCGTTGAGGGGCGGGTCCTTGTCCAGCAGGTTGTTCGCGCCCACGCGCAGCGTGTAACGGTCAAGGAACTGGATGGCCGCCGACAGATCGATCCAGCTGCGCGACCCCAGCCGCGCATCCGTCGGGAATGCGCCGGTGGCGGTGCCCAGGAACGCCAGCGCTTCCTGCGGATCCTCGAGATCGCGTTTCGCTTCGCCGTAGTAGCGCCAGGCCACGGTGATGTCGAAGCCGCTCCACGGCGTGTTCCACGTGGCATCGAGCTTGTGGCGCCACTCGGCCACCGGGGCGCCGTTCGGCGTGCCCGACGTGCAGATGCCTCCATAGAGCCCGACGCAGTCGTAGGTGATGCCGGTCTGCGGCGTCACCTCGTACTTGTCGAGGTAGGTGCCGATCAGGCCGATGCGCATCCGTCCCGCCTCGCCGACGTCGAAGCTGTAGCTCGCGTCGAGGTCGAAGCCCGCGGTCTCGATGCCGCCGATGTTCTGCAGCGTATCGACGACGAAACCATTGGGCGTTTCGAACAAAGATCCTCCGGGATCGCGCTGGACCTGTACGCACAGATCGGGCGCGCCGGTGAGCGCGCACTGCAGGAGCGTGAAGTCCTGGTTCGGGTTCTGGATCGCGTCGTCGATCTCGATCGAATACCAGTCGAGATTGATGCGCAGACCCGGCGCGAAGTCCGGATGGAACTCGATGCCGAAGGACAGCGTATCCGCCTCTTCCGGCAGTAGTTCCGGGTTGCCGCCGATGAAGCCGTTGTACTGCGCGGCCGGATTCGCTTCGATCGTGCCGTACTGCGCCGGCGACAGTCCCGTGTTGGCGCACTGTTCCGCGGTGAGGATCGGAGCTGCTCCCGCGCAGGGATCCACCGTTCCGTTGAGCCCCACCTGCTGCGTGCCGAACAGCTCATAGATGTTCGGCACGCGGACGGCATGCTGGAAGCTGCCACGCAGCCGCACCGCGTCGATGGGTGACCACTCGAGACCGAACTTGTACGTGTCCGTGCTCGTGTCGAGTCCGCCGGAGTAGTCCGAGTAGCGATAACCCGCCTCGGCCGAGAGACTCGCGAAGATAGGTATGCGCGATTCGAGGAATACTTCCTTCACGCGATAGCTGCCCGAGAGCGGCAGCGTCGCGCCGCCCTGGCCGGCGCCGTCTCCGATGATGTAGTTGCCGTCGGGCTGGAAGTCGCTCTCCACCTCGCGGTATTCCACACCGACGTTGACCCTGACGCCTTCTTCGGCGGAGCCGATCTTCCATCCATACTGGCCGAGATCGCCGGTGAAGTTGGCCTGCACGACCCGCTCGGTCACTTCACCCACTGCGACCAGCGGGATCTGCACGTAGTCGAGCGCATCCTGCGTCACCGAATCCGCGGACCAGATGTTGTACGGCACGCAGGTCGGATCGGAGCCGTCGACGACCGACTGGCAGGTCGGAACGCCACCGACGTCGACGACGTCGAGCGCGCGACCGGAGCGGGCGATGGAGAAGTCGTTCCGGTACGTGTCGGAAATGCGCGCGGTGCCCTGGAACAGTGAGGTGTCGTACTGCCACGCATCGTTGATCGCGCCCTTGACGCCGATGCCGCCGCGATAGGTCTGGTGATTCAGGTCCTGCTGCCGGCCGCCGCCCTCGACGTTGCGGCGGTTGAAGCGGATCCGCGTCGTGTCGGCCGCCGTCAGGCCGAACTGTCCGCAGAAGGCGTCGAACTGCTCCGCCGTCCACAGCGGATTCGAGCAGTGCACGGTCGCATCGAGTGTGAACAGGCCCGAGGGCGCGATCTGCGAGATCGAACGGTCCTTGAGGAACATGAACTCGGCATAGGCCTCCGCGGCTTCGCTGAATTGGAAATTGAGGAAGGTGCCTGCGGTGTAGCGCTCGTTCGGGCGCTGGAAATAGTTCAGCGGTCCGAAGTTGTACGCCGACGGCGCTCCCGCGATGAAGGCGCCGGCCGGATCGAGCGTCCAGCTACCGGTCGTGCTCGGAGCCCCCGGCGCGAACGGCCTGAAGCGCGCGGGGTAGGCGGTGCCCGAACCGCCGCACGAAAACTCGTCGCCCGAATTGAACGAGCAGGCGCTGTAGTCGTACTTGCTCTGCAGAACCGGGTCGGTGTCGCGATACGTCGCGTAGAACGTGGCGTTGCCACGGTCGTCCGCGAAGTTCGAACCCAACGCGAAGGAGAAATTCAGGTCATAGCCGGTGTTCGATGTGCCGGTCGGCACCGCGAAGCCTTCCGCCTCGTTGAGCGCCCGCGCGGTCTCGTCGTCGTTCTTGTGATTGTAGAAACTGTAGCCGGCGGTGAATTTCACGCCCTCGAACTTGCGGTCGATGATGAAGTTGACGACGCCGCCGACGGCGTCGGCGCCGTACACGGAGGACGCGCCGCCCGTGAGCAGTTCGACGCGCTCGATCAGCGCGGTCGGCACCATGTTGATGTCCGACGCGAACGTCGTGCTGCCGGGATCACCCGGGCCGAGACGCCGGCCATTGATCAGCACGAGCGTGCGGTTCGAGCCGAGACCGCGCAGGTTGACGGTCGCCGTACCGTCCGAATCGTTCGAGACGTTCGCGCCCTGCGCGGCGAAGATCTGCGGCAACTCGTTGATGACGTCCTCGATCGTGCTGCGGCCGGTGCGCACGATCTCCTCGGACGTGAGCGAGGTGACCGGACTGATGCTGGCGAGATTCGGAGAGACGATGCGCGAGCCCGTGACGACCACGGTTTCCACGGGTTCCGAGGTGTCGCCGGTGGCTGGTTGCGCGGGAGTTTCCTGGGCGAGCGCCGTGCTCGCGCCGGTCGTCGCCAGCGCGCTCGCGAAAATCGCTCGGCGGATGGCGCGGGAGAGTTCAGTATCGGGAGTCATTCGATGCCTCCTCGTGATGACTGTGAGGGAGGGAGACGCGTCCATGCGCTCGTTGCGCACCTGCAGCACGTGAGTGTCGTTTACTCACCACTACCGTCACCAAACTACGCCTGCCGCTTGTTCCGCGCTGTCTCCAAAAGGTGCCTTGGCGATGTCGGATGAACACACATTGAAGGGGCTTCGAAGTCTGGTGACCCAGGGAAACCTCGCGCGCGCCGCGGAAGCGTCGCGTCGCGCGCTGGAGGCAGGGCTGCGTCATCCTTTCCCGTACGGCGTCATCGCGATGCAGCTCGAGACTTCGGGTGACATCGAGCGGGCAATCGCGATGCTCGACGAGGCGCTGCGGCATTTCCCGGACGATCCGGGCAGCCTGCAGGCGCGCGGGCTGTGCCTGATGCGCCGCGAGAAGTTCGTCGCCGCGCGCGACGACTTCGAGCACGTGGCGAGTCTCGCCCCCCGCTTCGCGCCCGCGTTCACGGCGCTGGGACAGGCACTCGAGGCACTGGGTGAATTGCCTGCCGCCGAGGCTCGCTACCGGCATGCCCTGGAACTCGATGGCGCCAACATCATGGCGGACGCGGGCC
>JAEZCR010000225.1 GCA_023433465.1 Pseudomonadota bacterium
TCGCGGAAACCAAGGAGCTGGTCGCGGGCTACTGGATCTGGAACGTCAAATCGATCGACGAGGCGGTCGAGTGGCTGAAGAAGTGCCCGGACCCGATGCCGGGTGAGCCGTCGGAAATCGAGATCCGGCCCTTCTATGAGATCGAGGATTTCGGCGCGGCGGCGACGCCGGAGCTGATCGCCAAGGAAAAGGAACTGCGCGCCACCGTCGAGCAGCGCCAGAAGCAGTAACGGAAGGATGGGCGGCGTCCGCGGCGTCGCCCTTCGTTTCGCAACGTGCAACCGGAAGGGCCGGGGGCCGGTAGCAACACCGCCCAACTACAAATCAAGTTCGCGATTTACGACGACCTGGCGCAAGGTGAGCGGGGAGTGGCGGCTCACGCAGAGCACGAGCGCACTGCCGCCGCAGTTCTAGCTGAGCGCGCGGCGCGCCTTCGCGATACCTGTGAGTACGCGCTCGAGCATGGCCTGGGGGAAACCGCGCGGCAGTCCGGTCTGCACCTCGTCGATGACGGCCTCTGTCCGAGCGAGAACCTCCTCGATGATTGCCCCGCTGGTCGCGCCCAGGCCGATCTTCTTCGCGAGCATGTCGAAGTGACGCCGCTGGATGCTCTTGATGAGATAGCGCGGGCGTTCGCCCGGCAGCGCCATCGCGAGCTTCACTTTCTCCGGCGGAATCTCGTTCGCGCGCCTGCCGATCACGGGCCAGCCGGACAAGACGTCATATAGAGGTGTGAGCTGGAAGCGCCCACCCGGCAGGATGCGGATGCTGAAATTCTTGGCATGTCCGTCCGTGGCCGCCAATAGATAGAACACGAGCTGCGCGCGGAACAGGGTCTCGAGATCGCGCTGCGCTTCGATGGAGCCGCGCAGGATGCGGGCGATGTCGAGCACGCCGGGCCCGCCGTCCGCCTGGTACTTGCGGTGCCACGGTGTGCCGGTGGCCTGCGCGAAATCCTCCTGCATGAGGCGGAGCCAATAACGCCCGCTCGAGTGGAGCTGGCGGTCGAAGCGCTCGACGACGAGCACCTTGTGCGCGCCGAACTCCTCGATCTCGCAGTTCGCGGCCGGCAGCCCGAAGGCGCGCGCGACGCGCGCGCACAGCCACTCGTTCTCCACCGAGGTGCGCATGTCCGCCTGGCGATTGCCCACCAGGCCGAGCGGTAGTTTGAAAATGTGCGTGGTGGGCGTGGAGCCCACCGGCCGGCACCAGCGGTTGCCGTGCCGCAGGAACGCGGTCTTCTCTTGTGCGCCCGCGATCGAGATGCGGAACTCGTGCTCGTCCGGTACGGGCGCCGCGGGGGAGGTGATACCCGCGAGCTCGCGCGCGAGGGCGGCGTCGTTGAGCGGCTGCGCCTCGATGCGACGGATGTCGGCGGGCGGCTCGTCGGTCGGCAATAGCTGCACCGCGCCCACGCAGTCGCGCCCGATGGCGGCGAGCAGGTCGAATGCGCTGCGAGTGTCCGTATGGAACCGGGCCTGGATCCTCCGGCGGATGGGGTCGCTGTCGGGCAGCAGGTTGTCGAAGTACGCCTCGACGGTCGCGCCGCGCTGCGGCCGCGCCTCGAAGGTCAGCGGCAGGGACAGCGACAGCGGGCGGGCCTCGTCGGCGCCGAGCCAGGCTTCGTCATAAACGAACTCCATGGCGCCGCGCGCCGGCAGCCGCCAGGTTCCGACGCGCAGGCCGTTGGCCCACACGGCCAGGTCGCGGGCGCGGGAAGAGCGCGCCATCTACCACTCGGCCTTGTTTTTCCCGGCCGCACGTTCGTTCAGCGACATTTCGAGACCGAGCACGTTCAGCAGCGCCAGCAATTGCTTGACGGTCAAGGTCTCGGGGTTCGATTCGAGCACCGAAAGGCGGTTCTGGCTCAGGCCGATGCGATCGGCCACCTGCGCCTGCGACATGTCCAGGTGTTTTCGGCGGCTCGCAAGGATTGCGCCAATCTGTTCGGAGGTGGAGATGGGTCGCATTGCGGGTTATCCGTTATGAGGATAATCGCATCTTATCTGCTTGACAGATAAATGCAATATATCCGCTATGCGGATAAATGCGCGGCTATCGTGCACGGGCCAGCAGGCTTGCGCCGGTCTCCTCCAGCGTGAGCACGTTCTGGTCTTCCGGCAGCGCCGCCCGGGCCTTCCGCAGGTGCGTGAGTCCGCGCTCGAGGCTCACGCGTGCCGCGTCGCGCTGAGATCTTTCCAGGTACATCTCGCCGCGATGGATGTTGAGGTCGGCGAGCGAGAAGTCGATCTGCACGTCGTCGCCCAACGCTGCCACTTCGCGCAGCGACTTCTCGGCGGCGGCGAATAACGTCAAGGCTTCCTCGTACGAGGCGGTCCTGGCCAGGGTTTTCGCCAGCCCAACGTCCGCCATGGCGCTGATGAGCTGCGCACGCGCGTCGCGCGAATCCCGGTTCACGAACGCTGCCGCAGCCTTGCGTTGCAGTTCGAGGGCGCGCGCATATTCACCATTGCCGTAGTAGAGATCCGCGAGGTTCATCTGCGTTTCCGCCAGGCTCCAGCGATAGGCCTCATCATCGGGTTTGAGCGCGAGCAACGCCTCGTCCGCGGCCATGCCTTTTTCCAGCAGGTCCGCGGCATAGGCGTAACCATCGGCCTGAGAGAGTCCCGCGCGTCCGATGATGGCGGCGTTGTTGTAAGCGCCCGTCAGCGAACTCAGACCGCGCGGATCCGTGGGATGCTTTTGCGCGTATTTCTCCACGGCCGCGATCATCTTGCCAAGCGACGCTCTCACTTCGGGCATTCGTCCGAGCGCGGCGAGAACCTCGGCATGATGCGAGTAGTTGTTTCCAAGCAATCCCATGGCCTCGAAGTCGTCGGTGACCACGGATTGCAGCGCCTCGCTGAGCGCCACGCCGCGGTTCGCCAGCGGCAAAGCGGCTTCGGCGCCGCTGAGCAACAGCGTGCGGCGCGTCAGCAGCGAGTTCGTCTTGGTGAGGGCGATTCCGATCCGCGCGTTGCCGGGTTCGAGCTCGTGCAGCGGCTGGAGCAACGCGATTGCGTTGGTATAGCTGCGTATGGCGCCGGCGGAGTCGCCCACGCTGGCACCCAACGGATTCCCCTGGATGTCGCCGACCTTCTTGTACGCGATCGCGAGCTCTTCCTGCAGCGTGCGATCGCTGCCGGATTCCTTGTACAAGGCGTCGAGATACTCCAGCGACGTCGTCACCAGCATTTCGCGCGCCTTCGTCGAACCCGGAAGCTGGGCGATTTCATCGTGAAAGGCGAATAACTTGTTGGCGAGCTTGCGCACGCTGTCGAAATGCCGCTGGGCGACGGCACGTTGCGCCTCGGCCACGCGCGCTTCATGGATGGCGAAGCCGAGTCCGCCCACGAGCGAGGCGACAACCAGCGCCGCGGCGGCGATCTCCATCCTGCGACGGCGGACGAACTTGCCGAATCGGTATCGCCAGGCATTGCCGCGCGCCACGACCGGCATGCCACCGAGAAAATTGCGCAGGTCGTTGGCGAACTGCTCGACGCTGCCGTAACGCTTCTGCGGCTCCTTGCGCAGCGCCATCAGAAGGATGTTGTCGAGATCGGCGTCGATGTCGCGCGCGCGGCGCTCGCCGAGCTTCAGCTGGCTGGGGCGCGTGGGCGCGTTGTCGCTGAGGATTTCCGCGACGCGCTGCGCATCGTTCGTGCGGTTGCCGTACGGACTCTGTCCGGTGATCAGGCGATAGAGCACGACGCCGAGCGAGTAGACGTCGCTCACGGTGGTCACCGTGTCGCCGCTCACCTGTTCGGGGCTCGCGTAGTCGATGGTCATCGCGCGTAGCTGCGTGCGCGTCTCGTCGCTTGTCGTGCCGGTGATCGGGTTCGCTTCCAGCAGCTTGGCGATGCCGAAATCCAGTAGTTTGACCGAGCCATCCGTGGTCACGAGGATGTTGTTGGGTTTCAGGTCGCGGTGCACGACCAGGTGCTGATGCGCGTAACTCACCGCCGAGCACACCTGGAGGAAGAGTTGCACGCGGTCGCGTACGGACAGGTCGTGGGCGTCGCAGTACTTGTCGATGGGTTCGCCCTGCACGAGCTCCATCACGACGTAGGGCACGCCGCCCGGTGTCGCGCCGCCGTCCAGGAGGCGCGCGATGTTGCGATGATCCAGTTTGGCGAGGATTTGCCGCTCGTTCCTGAACCGGTGTTCGGCCAGGTTGTCGCGCACGTCGGCGCGCATGAGCTTGATCGCGACCTCGGCGCGGTACTGGTCGTCGTCGCGCACCGCGCGGAACACATCGCCCATGCCGCCGGTGCCAAGCGTGCCGACGATGCGGTAGGCGCCGATACGCTCGCCGACGTGATCGTCGAGCGCGGCGAAAACCGACGCGCTCATTTCCGGAACGGGCGACTCGAGGAACTTGCCCGTGGCCGCATGCGAGGCCAGTAGCGAGACGACTTCGTCGATCAACGACGCGTCGCCGTTTGCTTCCAGGGCAAGCAGCGCGGCTCGCTCGCTTTCGGGCACCTCCAGCGCGGCGGAGAAGAGTGACTTGATGCGCTGCCAGCGTTCGGGCGTCATGGGGGGCTCTCGTTCTTGTTCTGACCCACGCGCCCGATTCTGGCCGAATGCATCAACCATTCAAAGTGATCCGCCGCAAATTCGCGTTAAGTAAGCCGTTCATGGCCGCGGCTCGGCAAATACCTGGCCGGCAGCGAATGCGACGACGCTGGCATCGTCGGAAATCGCGTGCGTGCCGAATTCACTCAGCTCCACGGGTGAGCCGTTCAGCGCGTGCGATGCGATGCGAGTCGTGCCACCGACCAGGTCGCGCACGACGGCATAGCGACGCCAGGGCAGCCCGAGTCCTTCGGTGAGATTGGGGGCCACGGATTCGAACATCACGTAGCGGCCGTCGCGGGAGATCTTCGGCCAGGAGCTGTTGCCATTGCCGGCGCCGTTCGCGCCGGTGCTGACGAGTATCGGAGCGGTCGGATTGTCCCGGTCAACCACTATCACTTGATCGAAGGTGGAGCCCGTGAGGGCCACCGAGTTGATCGCGAACGCGATG
Source organism: Pseudomonadota bacterium (assembly GCA_023433465.1). Lineage (GTDB taxonomy): Bacteria > Pseudomonadota > Gammaproteobacteria > Steroidobacterales > Steroidobacteraceae > CADEED01. The sequence goes on from JAEZCR010000225.1 coordinate 5,030, forward strand.
AATCGACCGTCCTCCGAGATGCTGAGTCCCTGGCGTTGTCCGGCCGGCGAGGGAGATTGTTCATAGGTATAGGCGGCAGCGATCGTGTCCAGTTCAGTGTCGTACACCCAAATCGTCTGATTGTCCGGCGCCACGATGTTCGTGGTGAACGCGATATACCAGCCGTTCTCGGAGATCGCGACGTACCCGATGGGCGAGGTGGCCGGCGTGCCTCCGACGTAGCGCGTGTTTCCGGTCTGCATGTCGCGGACGTAGAGGAAGTAGCCATTGTTGGCGGAGCCGTCGCCGACGAGGTCTTCGCCCGACACGAAGGCCACGTAACGCCCGTTCCCCGAAATCGCGAGCCGCGCGTCGTAAGAGCCGTTGCTGCCGCTATCGACCTGGCTTCCATCCGGCAATACGTTGATGCGTTCGGGGATGCCGGTCTCGAGGGCGCGACGGAAGACGTCCAGCGAAACGTTGGTGTCACCGGGGACGAGATCATTCGCGAACGAGGTGAACAACGCGTAGCGCCCGTTGCCCGAAAGCTTCAGGTTCAACACGCCGCGGCTGGAAACACCGTTTGCCATGTTCCGGTTGATCAGCGTCGTGGTGCCGGTGGACAGGTCGCGTAGATAGGCGTGCCCGCTTTCCGAGCCATTCGTGGTTCCGCCGGCGACTAGATTGAGGCCCTGCGAGGTGAACGCGACCAGGCGGCCATCCGAGGACAGCGACGGCATGCCGCTGAAGTAGTCAGGCTCGCCGCCGTCGAGCTCGACGCTCACGAGCGTGGTCGTGGAAATTCCCGGTGAAGCCACGGTGACCGTCATCGCGCTGGTCGCAACCTGTCCGCCGCCGTTCACAGCCACGATGCGGAACTGCGCACCGTGGTCGGACACGGTCAACGCTCCAGTGGGATGGCAGTACGGGTCGTGACTGTTGTGGGGTACGTCGGCGAGCGTCGTCCACGTGGCGCCATTCCATCGCTGGATGTACAGCGTGACGGGCAGCGTTCCGCCGAACGCCGCGCAAACTTGCACCGTTTGCCCGGACTGCACGCTGGCGTTCGCGGGCTGCTGCGAGACGGTGGGTGCGACGACGGCCTGCACCGTGAGAACGGCGTTCTGGCTCGCCACGAGGCCCGCGGCGTTGTAGACCATCACGCTGTACACCGCGCCGCTGTTCGCGACGACGAGTGGCTCAGTGTTGAAGGTCGCGGCGATCGCGCCAGGGATCGGCGTACCGTTGACCGACCATTGGTAACGCAGACCCGAGCCGGATGCCTGCACGAAGAATGTGGCGGGTTCGCCTTCGTTCGCCGTGACCGCGGCGGGCTGCTGCGTGATCACCGGTGCGCCCAACTGGATGAGCTCGGCCACCTGGCTCGTGACCGAACCCACGCTGTTGCTGACCGTCACCGTGTAGGTTCCGAAGTCCACACTGCCCACGTTCGCGAAATGCAGAACCGGATCCGTGGCGCCGGGCATCGGATCGTCGTCGATGTGCCACTGATAGGAGAGCGGGCCCGTGCCGCTTGCGCCCACGGCAATCGTTCCGGAACCGTTGAGCGGCAGGATCAATGTCGCGGGTTGCGAGGTGATCGTCGGCGCGACCGGGACATCATTCGAGATGACGTCCAGCAACGCATTGTCGCTGACCACCTGGCCGGCGCTGTTCGTCACGCGCACGGAGTAGGCGCCCGCGTTCGGCATCGCGACTGAGTCGAACGTGAGCACGGCGCTCGTAGCTCCATTCATGAGCACGCCGTCGCGCAGCCACTGGAAGCTGAACGGACCGGTGCCTGCGACGCCCACGGCAAACGTCGCGGTGTTGCCTGCGTTCACCGAGACATCGCGTGGCTGCGTGACGATGCTCGGGGCAACCGCCGCGGGTGTCCCGGCCGTGACGGTCAATACGGCGGCGTTGCTCGTTGCATTGCCGGCGGCGTTGCCGACGGCGACGCTGTAACTGCCGGCGTTTGCGCCGGTCACGCCATTGACGCGGAGCACGGGACTATTGGCGCCGGCGATGTTCGTGCCGTTGAAGCGCCACTGGTAACTCAGCGCTTCGGTGCCGTGCGCGACGACGGCGAATACCGCATCGCTGCCGTTGGCGACGTTGAGCGAAGCGGGTTGCGTGGTGATGGTCGGAGCGACGTCGATGTCGCTGACGGAGAGAATGACAGGCGGGCTCGCCGCGCTGCCAAGCGCGTTCGTCGCCACCACGCGATATTGCTCTCCGTTGTGCGAAGGCATGCGCACGGATGTGGTGTAGTTAGCCGACGTGGCTCCGGTGCCTTCGATCACGTTGGTCCACTCGCCGCTGGAGTTGGCAGGGCGGGTCTGCCATTGCAGCGTCGGCGCGGGAATTCCCGATGCGTTGACCGAGAAACTGGCCGTCTCGGCGGTTCGGATCAGCACGGAACGCGGTGCCTCGACGATCGCGGGCAGCGCGCTTTGCTGCACCACATTGATTCGTGTGGCGGTGCTCGCCACGCAGGGCGGCGGCGCGGTGGGTGAAGGCGGCGTATAGCAGGCATTGACGCGCATCAGCGCACCCTGGTCGGCGGAGGTCGCCATGAACCGGTGACTGACGCTCCAGGGTGTCCATTCCTCGCCGGTTCCGAACGGCCGGGTATTGGCCTCGTGCTGAAAGGAACGCGCGACGATTCGCCACGACCGACCTTCGTCCGTGCTGCGCAGCCAGTCGACCGTTGCGTGGTCGGTGGCGGTAGGGCGGATGCGAGGAGACCGGCTCAGGGCGCCGCCCGCGAGCATCGCTTCGATACTTCCCTCCGTGCCTTCGACGACGTCGACCTGGATGGGCATCCCGCGCATGGCCAGCGACGGATATTGCCGCGGCAGGCTTTCCCAGATGGCATCCTCGCGGATGTAACCTACGAACTCGAAATCCGGGGAGCCGGTAATTCGATTGCACATGAGGCTCACGAAGAACGAATACATTCCGATGGTCGGCACCGGAATCGATCGAGTGATCGACCCGCCCGCCAGCGGCATGATGATGGTTTCATCCAACGATCCCGAGATGGCCGTATCCCGTCGGATGATTTCCAGCCGGCCCTCTACGCAGGGCTCGGGCAATTGCGTGCCCGTGCCGACGACGGTCAACGTGACCGTCGCCGGACCAACCAATGAATGGCAATCCTGGTCTCCGCAATCGAGCGAGATTTCGCGCCGGTAGGGCTGGGCCTGCGCAATCGGCAGTAGATAGGTCACCACGACGGCACGGAAGAACGAGAAGCTCCTCACGCTCGTCCTGAGCTTGCCATCGACGACGACGGAGTCATCGAGGACTTTCCACTCGCCGCCCGGATCCGCTTTCGCGAGCTTGAACTCCTGCGTGTTCAGCAGCGAGACGGTGGGAACCGGGATGCTCACCTCCACCGGATGTTCGAAGTCACCGCCATGCGGCGTGATGACATACGTGTTTCCCGCGGGGGCGAGCTGCGCGGGGAATTCGGGCGCGCCCGTCGAGTCGGTCGCGATCCGGAACGTCGTGTCGACATCGACCGCACCGGCGGGGAAGACGAGGGATGCGCCGCTCGCCTCCGTGATGGTCCCGCCTTCGGCACCAATGACGGGCGGCGGAGGCGGAGGAGGCGGTGGCGGAATGACCGGCGGATTCGACGGACCCTGCGGCGGCGGCGTCGAGCTGTCGCCACCTCCGCCACCGCAACCGGCCAGCGCCAACAGACAAACCACGAGCACGATTCGAGAACGCATGACTCCCACCCTTTTCTTGTCGGATCGCCGGTGCACACCGGCTTGGGAGTCAACGCGCAGGAATCACGAAAATCGGCTCAAGACGGTGCCTGGCACGGAAAAGCCGGGAGAAACTGGCGGGCGACTGAGCCGGAATGTCCGCCGATTGCGCGTTGGTCCGTCATGGGAAGACAAAAGTTGTTTGGCCGCCTGGCGCTTGTCGCGATCGCGACGATGATCACCTGGTCCTGCGGGCGTGGTGCTCCGACTCCTCCACCCGCTTCCGCACCGGATTCCGGGAGCGGAACCGGAACTGATTGGGTCGCCAAAGCCGTTGCGTTCAGGGACGGCCTCGAACAGAACCGCGAGGCCGTGCTGCGCGACATCGGAAAGCTCGAGTTCGCGCTGCACCGGCGAATGCTCAGCATCAGCGGCATCGAAGACGACCTGGGCAGTCCCGCTGCGACGGACGCGGCTTTGCGCGCACTCATGAGCGAGATTTACTCGCGCGCCATGCAGACCGACTACCAATGGCTGAAGGTGTCTGTCGACACGCAGCCAGACGGGATGTCCGCCGTGGCGATGGCCTCGTTCGAATTCATGTTGATCTCGCTGAACTTTGACGACCTGGCCGGGCAGGATCCAGGTACGCGCAGCACCGGAGAAGGTGCGAATCGCGTCGAAGTGGATGTTGCCTCCGATGGCCTGGAGTACGCCTCGACCAAGGACGTCACGGTCGACGGCATGAACGTGAAGATGCTGAACAAGCTCAAGGTCAACTACTGCCCCGACTCATCCGGCAAGATCCAAGTCGAGATGTCGTCGACCTCGTCGCTGTCGCGCGGCGCGAAGGGCGCGAACACGAAGATCGACGTGCACGTGACGCGGTACGTCGACGACGACGCGAACATGGAGGCGCTCGATGTCGAGCAGCACGTCGAAGCGGCCGCCTTCGGCGGCGGCGGCGCGGGCACGTTCGTCGACATCAGCCAGGGAGTTTCGACCCGTGGCGACGGGCCTAACTATAACCGCGTGAACCGCGCGAGCTCGCGGGCGACCGACGCGGATGGCGCGATGGCGGGCGCGCTGGCGAACATCATGCAGCTCATGGCGATCGGAGCTTCGGAACACACACGCGACGTCTGGGAGAAGGGCGGATGCGTCAAGCTGGACACGCCGACCACGCCGGCCGGCCGCAATGGCGTGAAACCCGACACACCGTTCAGCATCGTCGCCCAACCGCGCAGCAAGGTGGACGGCTCGAGTGTCGGCGGAACGGTGCGCGCGGATCTCACCGGCGACTCGACGCTCGATCCCGCTTCAACGAAGGTGCGCGCCGATGCGAGCTTCAATTACGTCGCGCCGAGCGAACGAAAGAAGCAGTCGACCATCAAGTTCGAAGCCCGCTCGAAGCGCGGCATCGCCAACGCAGAGCTCGCGTTCGACACCAACGGGGCCTCGTACCGCGTGGAAGGTGGCGCCGATGAATTCCACGGCAGGGGTGTTGCCTGCGACCTCGGCGAGCAATTCTTCATCGAAGGCAGCGGCGTCACCGTGCGGTTCGAGCCGGAATCGCCCGCCGGTGGGCGATACAGCTACTCGGGCACCATGAGCGGCTTCCAGGTCTTCGGGCACGGCGAGTACACCGTGAACTTCCGCGACGACGTCGCGGTGAGCATCTCCGCCCATGGCCCCGGCAGCGTCAAGACCCCGATGGGCGTGCAAACGGCCGAAGGCAAGGAGGAATACACGCTGTCCCCGGTGAACGACGCGGGTTGTGGTGTGACTTAAGACCGGCGTCATTGACGCGACCGAGGCGCGCGCCACAATGGCGCGTGGACGTCGATCAGAACACCCAACAACAATCTCCCGGCGAAGTCACCCGTCTGCTGCAGCGATGGGCGGAGGGAGACAGGGGCGCGCTCGAGCGACTCTGGCCGCTCGTGTACGACGACGTACGCCGGCTGGCGCGCCGGCAGATGGCGCGCGAGCGCGGCGATCACACGCTGCAGGGCACGGCGCTCGTGAACGAGGCGTTCATCCGGCTCGCCGGGCAGCGCGTGCTCGAATGGCAGAATCGCGAGCAGTTCCTGTCGCTCGCCGCGCAGATCATGCGGCGCGTGCTCGTGGATCATGCACGGCAACGCGGCGCGCAACGCCGCGGCGATGGCGCGAAGAAGGTGAGCCTGCACGACACACAGGCGGCCTTCGAGGTCGATGCCGTGCAGGCGCTGGATTCGTTCGACGACGATCGCGTCGACGTGCTCGCGATCGACGCGGCATTGACCCGGCTGCAGCAGTTAGACGCGCCGCAGGGCCGGATCGTCGAGTTGCGGTATTTCGGTGGTCTCACTCTCGAAGAGACCGCCAGTGTCACCGGTATCTCGCTCGCCAGCGTCAAACGTGAATGGGCCATGGCGCGCGCCTGGCTGCGGCGCGAACTCGCGTCCTTCGAGTCGCCGGAATCCTGAGCCGGTTTAGCGCGATTCCGCGCGTTTCTCCTTCACACCGTGAATGGAGGAAACATGAAAAAGCTTATGGTGTTCCTGTCGGGTCTGGCCGTCTGTGGCGCGGCGCATGCCCAGTTGCTGGTGAGCAAGGGCGCGAAAGGCACGTTGAGCGTCCAATACGAGTACTCGTCTGCCGGCGCGAAGAAAGACAAGTACGAGCCCGCCAACTGGCGGGTTTTGCGCACGATCAAGCTCGCGGTGCCCATGAGCGCGGAACCGGCTGCCGCGGTTTCATCGTTGCGCGAGGCGGATCCGGCGTACATGGCGGAGATGGACAAGAAGAAGGGTCACATCCAGGACCTGCACAAGACCATGGCGCCGACCATGTCCGACATGATGAAGATCGCGGAGCGCTGCGGTGAGGATGAAGCCTGCGTCGAGCGCGCGATCCAGGACTACGGCAAGACCATGGACAAGGCGACCATCGAGAAGGGCAGGTCGCAGGCAAATGCGGCCAGCGCGATGTCGGGGCCGCGTTTCCAGGTCTGGATGCCGGTGTCGCAGAAGGGCACGTACTCGGTCGATGAAACCTACCACGCGGAAACATCGGATCCCGCCTGTTCCGGCAAACCGAAGCAGCGCTGCACGCGGGACGAGACGCGCAAGGGTGGAGGGGAGATTCCGGCGAGTGAGTCGGCCGCGATGCTCGAGGTCGACGGCACGGGCAAGGAATTGTTGATCAAACTACCGATTCCTCTCGGCGCTCTGAGTTTCACGAAGCAGGTGATCTCGAACTTTCCCGATGAAGCGAGCGGCACGTCGCAGGGCACGCTGCCGCCGATGGCCGGGAAGCAGAAGACGATCACGGCCACGCTCCCGGGCGATCTGCGCTCCGCATCCGGCACCGAGACCTACAAGGTCGACGGCGCGGGCGGCGAAGGCGGAACGATGAAGGTGACCTGGCAATTCACGATGCCGTGACTTCTCCCGGCTTTTCCGTGCCAGGCACCGTCTCAAGCGCGCGAGCGGGACCAGACGAGTCCGTAGCCGATGAGATTCACGCAAATCAGCACACCTAACAACATGTACTGCGTCGATCGCGTGAGGCCCGCGGGATAGATGATCGGCCCCAGATAGTGCGTGATGAATCCTTCTCCGTAGGTGGAGTGGCCGGCGAGCGTGCGAAAGTGATTCTCGAGCGGCGTCAGCGGGCAAATGTTTCCGCTGACTTCGATCCACGCCCCCCAGGCGAGCGCGGGCAGGTGCAGCCAGACGAGCCACCGCTTCCAGAGCACGAGGAACGAACCCAGCAACGCGAACGCGATGAACGCGAAGTGGATCAGCATGACTGCGTCGGCTGCGAAGGCGGCCCACATGAGCCAAGCGTATCAGGCCGCGAGTGGTAACCGGACGATGAACTGGCTGCCCTTTCCCGGCCCCTCGCTGATCGCCTGGATCGTGCCGCCGTGCGAAGCGACCAGCTCTCGCGTGAGGCTCAGGCCGATGCCGAGACCGGCCCTGGCTTCCGAGTAGTCAGTGTGAACCTGGGTGAACAGTTCGAAGATGTGGGCGAGGTGCTCCGCCGGAATGCCGATGCCAGAGTCTTCGACACGCACGACGGCCTCGGTGCCTTCGACCTGCAGCGTGAGCCCGACGCGGCCACCGGAAGGCGTATACCGCGCGGCGTTCGTGAGCAGGTTGACGAACACCTGGTTGAGACGCGTCGCGTCGCCCATCACTTCCGTCGGCGAGTCTGGTGTCGACAACGTGATCTGGTGATCGCGATCCTTCATGAGCGAACCGACCGATTCGCAAGCCTGCCGGGCGATCGCGCGCAGATCGAGGCGCTGCATGTCGAGTTCGAACTTGTCACGATAGGCCTTTGCCAGGTCGGAGAGGTCTTCGACCAGCCGACGGATGTGGACGAGCTGGCGGTCGACGCGATCGAGTTCGGCGTTCGCGGCGGGAAGATTGCTGCAATGTTGGCGCAAGACGCGGGAGCTCGTGGACAACACCGACAAGGGATTGCGCAGCTCGTGCGCCAGCGTCGCGAGGAAGCGTTTCCGCCCTTCATCGTGCCTCACCAACGCTTCGTTCTGCAGCTGAAGCTGGTCCTGCAGTTGCTTGAGGTCGGTGCGGTCGCGCAGGAACTTGCCGAAGCCGATCAGCCTGCCGCTTCCATCCCGGATCGGCACCACGATGCCGAGGGCCCAGAACAGCGAGCCATCCTTGCGGACATGCCAGCGTTCATCGGAGGCATGGCCGAGTTCGGCGGCGATCTCGAGTTCCTTCTTCGGCGCTCCGGCGGCGCAATCCTCGGGCGTGAAAATGTGATCGAGCATGCCGCCGATCACCTCGGATTCTTCGTAGCCCGTGATGTGCGCCGCACCCTTGTTCCAGTGCACGATGTGCCCCTCGGCGTTCATCGCGAAAATCGCGTACTCCTGGACGTTCTCGACCAGGTTCAGGAACAGCCATTCCGCGTAATTGATGGACGGGGATGCGGGCGCCACGCAGTTCTCCAGGGCCGCGATGCGGCGAGAATGGAGAACCCGGTCGATGGGTACTGCGGGATAACGGATGGAGTCGCTGTCAGCGTTCCCGTGACAAAATGTCCCGCCTGGTCAGTAGACGACCGACGCGCCCCAACCGTCGAGTTCGCCACCCTCGGCGTTCGCGAGACCGGTGGCAAACGGGACCGATCAGGACGCCCTGCGCCGCAATCCGGGCGCGAATGCGTCGAGCGCCGTCGCGAAACTCTCCTCGCTGCGCCAATCCACCACGAAGCGATAGCCGTTGACGAAGAACGTCGGCGTCCCCGTGACGCCGCTGCGGATGCCGCCTTCGAGGTCGGCGCGCACGGCTTGCTGCGGCTCGCCGCTCGTGAACTCGAGTTCGAGCTCGTCGAAGTTGAGCCCGATATCGGTCGCGTATCTCCGCAGGTCCTCCGGGCCGAGCGCGCGCTGATGCTCGAACAACGTGTCGTGCATCTGCCAGAACTTCTCCTGCAGCGCGGCCGCTTCGGCGAGCTCGGCCGCGTCGACGGCGTGCGGATGCGCCTCGGCGATCGGAAAATTGCGGAATACGAAACGCAGTCGTTCGCCGAACCGCGCCTGCACGCGTTTCACGATCGGATAGGCCATGCCGCAGTAAGGACACTCGTAGTCGCCGTACTCGACGAGCGTGATCGGCGCGTCCTTGTGGCCCTGTGCATGATCGTTCGAGCTGACGGCCGGCGTCAGTGCTGGGTTGCCCGTGCTCATGCTGCGCTCCGGAATCGTGAAGAGGCGCGTTAGATAGCGCCCGGGCGAAGTTCGCGCCAGTGGACGAAGGTCTCAAGGCGACGGCCGCGACATGGGCTAGCTTCCGGACATGCTCCGGCCTTCGATACGAACTGTTGCCATCTGCATTCTGTCCGTCGCCGTCATGCGGTCGCCGGCGCAGGCGCCCGACGACCTCGCGGCCCGGCTTTCACGCAGGGTGGTGCAGCGCGCGCCGCTTTCGGTCGAAGGGCGCGAGCTGGTGCAGGTCGAGACCGAGATTCCGCCCGGCGTCGAGTCCGGCTGGCACGTACATCCCGGCGAAGAGGTCGGTTACATCATCGCCGGCCGGATCGAAATGAAGGCCGAGGGCCGCGCGACGGTCATCCTGAAAGCCGGGGACGGTTTTCTAATCCCGCCCAACACGGCGCACAACGCGCGCGACCTCGGGCCGGAGACCGGCCGGATGCTGTCCACCTATCTCGTCGAGCCCGGGCGGCCGCTCTCGAAGGCCGTCGATCAGCCGGTCCGCAATTGAGCGACGGAGCCGCGCTTCGGCAGCGTCCAGTTCGGCCGCACGAAGTGGCAGGTGTAGCCGTCGGGATACTTGAGTAGATAGTCCTGGTG
>JAEZCR010000285.1 GCA_023433465.1 Pseudomonadota bacterium
CTCAAGCCGCCGGGCGAGTGGGGCACGAAGGGCGCGGACATCGCCTGCGGCGACTGCCAGCCGCTCGGCGTGCCGCTGTCGTCGGGCGGGCCGTATGCGGGCTTCCTCACGACGCGCATGGAATACGTGCGCCAGATGCCGGGCCGCATCGTCGGCCGCACGGTCGACCTCAACGGCAAGCCGGGTTTCGCGCTCACGCTGCAGGCGCGCGAGCAGCACATCCGCCGCGGCAAGGCGACCTCGAACATCTGCACGAACCAGGGATTGCTGGTCACCGCCGCGACTATCTATCTCAGCCTTCTGGGTCCGGAAGGCCTCGCGCGCGTCGCGAACGAATCGCACCAGCGCGCCAACGAGCTGGTGGCCGCGCTCACGCGCATCAAGGGCGTGAAACTCGCCTTCGAAGGCCCGCGCTTCCACGAGGCGGTGCTGCAGCTCGACCGCCCGGTCGCGCCGGTCGTCGCTGAGCTCGCGCGCCGCGGCATCGTCGGAGGGTTCGATCTCTCGAACGACTATCCGGAGCTCGGCAACGCGCTGCTCGTGTGCGCGACCGAGACGCGCACTCCTGCCGACATCAAGACCTACGCCGACGCACTGGCCGAAACGCTCAAGGCCGCCGTGCGCGCCGCCTGACGGGAACTCACACCATGGCAATGCTCAAGCAACCCGAAAAGATCATCTTCGAGTACTCGCGCCCCGGCCGCGGCTCGTACGCGCAGTGGCCTACCGAACAGGGTACGCCCAACGAAACGGCCGCCGACATCCCGGCGAACTTGCGCCGCAAGAAGGCCGCGATGCTGCCGGAAGTCAGCGAGCTCGAAGTGGTGCGTCACTTCACGCGCCTCTCGCAGCTCAACTTCTCCATCGACACGCACTTCTATCCACTCGGTTCGTGCACGATGAAATACAACCCGAAGGCGTGCAACGAATACGCGTTGCTGCCCGGGTTCATCAAGCGTCACCCGCTCGCGCCGGAAAGCACCGGGCAGGGTTTCCTGGCGTGCATGTACGAGCTGCAGGAGATGCTCAAGGAAGTGACCGGCATGCAGGGCGTCGCGCTCTCGCCGATGGCCGGTGCGCACGGCGAGTTCGCGGGCGTCGCGATGATCCGCGCGTATCACCGCGCGCGCGGCGATCTCAAGCGCAACGAGATCATCGTGCCCGACGCGGCGCACGGCACGAACCCCGCGACCGCGACGATGTGCGGCTGCGTGGTGCGCGAGATCCCGACCAAGGACGATGGCGACATCGACGTCGAAGCGTTGAAGCTCGTCGTCGGTCCGAACACCGCGGGCATCATGCTCACGAATCCTTCGACCTGCGGCGTTTTCGAACGGCGCATCAAGGAAGTCGCGAAGATCGTCCATGACGCGGGCGGGCTGCTGTACTACGACGGCGCCAACCTCAACGCCATCCTCGGCAAGGTGCGCCCGGGCGACATGGGCTTCGACGTCATCCACATGAACCTGCACAAGACCTTCTCGACGCCGCACGGCGGCGGCGGTCCGGGCGCGGGCGCGGTGGGCGTGAGTGCGCGTCTTCTGCCGTTCATGCCGATCCCTGTCGTGGGCAAGGACGGCGACAGATATCGCTGGCTCACGGAAAAGGATCTGCCGCAGTCCATCGGCCGCCTCTCGGCGTTCATGGGCAATGCGGGCGTGCTGCTGCGCGCATACATATATATGCGAATGCTCGGCCGCGACGGCATGCATCGCGTCGGCGAATTCGCGACGCTCAACGCCAACTACCTCATGGCGCGTCTCGCGAAGGCGGGCTTCGATCCGGCCTATCCCGGCCGCCGCGCGAGCCACGAGTTCATCATCACCGCGAAGAAGGAAGCGCGCGATCTCGGCATCACCGCGATGGACATCGCGAAACGCCTGCTCGACCACGGCTTCCACGCGCCGACGACTTACTTCCCGCTGCTCGTGCCCGAGTGCCTGCTCATCGAGCCGACGGAAACCGAAAGCAAGGAAGCGCTCGATGGCTTCATCGATGCGATGGTGGCCATTCGCAAGGAAGGCGAGGCGCAACCCGACATGGTGAAGGCGGCGCCACACACCATGACGGTCCGCCGGCTCGACGACGTGCGCGCCGCGCGCCAGCTCGACCTGACCTGGAAGCCGGCCGCGGCGTAGAGGCTCCTTGTAGGGGCGCCGCTCCAGTCTGTGACGGACGCCGTCCTTTGGACGGCGTCCTTACGCGAGCCCCTGATAATATCGGCCGATGAACGACGTCGCCGGTCGCTCCAAACCCACCGGGGTTACCCGGATGTTCCGCGCCTTCGGAGCCAGCATGAAAGGCCTCTCGGGCGCGTTCCGCAACGAGGCAGCGTTTCGGCAGGAACTCGCCCTGTCGGTCTTGGTCATTCCACTGGGCTTGTGGTTAGGCCGGAACGGCCTCGAACGAGCCCTGCTGATCGCACCGATGTTTCTCGTGCTGGTGGTTGAACTCGTCAACAGCGCGATCGAGGCGACGGTCGATCGAATCGGCCTGGAGCGCCACGAGCTCTCGGGCCTCGCGAAAGACATTGGTTCCGCCGCCGTGCTCATGTCCCTGCTGCTGCTCGCAGTGGTATGGATCCTCGTTTTATGGCGCTGAGCACATCGCCCCCTCGACTGCCGAAAGGACACCGCATGCACGTACGCCGATTTGCCGGACTCTCCTCCGTTCTCACGATGCTGATGGCGATGTCCGCCCTCGCGCAGAACGGGCCTCCGCAAGTCATGGCGCCGCAGGCTCCCGTGCCGGTGCAGCAGGCCGTGCCGCAATACGAGGGCGAGAGCTCCGCTTGGCGCGGCACGCTCGAACGCGTCGCGCAAAGCGTGGTCGCCATCGAGATCGACCAGACGCGTGCGTTCGACACCGAGTGGAATTCCTCCTCGCAGGCGACGGGCTTCGTCGTCGATGCCGATCGCGGTCTGATCCTCACCAACCGCCACGTCGTCACGCCGGGCCCGGTGACCTCCGAGGCGACGTTCCTGAACCGCGAAGAGGTGCAGCTCTATCCCGTGTACCGCGATCCGATCCACGACTTCGGCATCTATCGTTACGACCCGAAGAAGCTGCGCTTCATCAAGCCGCGCTCGCTGCCGCTCTATCCGGACGGCGCGCAGATCGGCCGCGAGATCCGCGTGATCGGCAACAACGCGGGTGAGCAGCTCTCGATCCTCGCGGGCACCATTGCCAAGCTCGATCGCGATGCGCCCAACTACGGCATCGGCAAGTACAACGACTTCAACACGTTCTACCTGCAGGCGGCATCGGGCACCTCGGGTGGTTCGTCGGGTTCGCCCGTCATCGACATCCAGGGGCGCGTGGTCGCGCTCAACGCGGGCGGCGCCACGGGCGCGGCCTCGAGCTTCTATCTACCGCTCGGACGCGTGAAGCGCGCGCTGGAGTTGATCCAGTCGGGCAGAACCGTCACTCGCGGCACGATCCAGGTGTTGTTCCAGTACACGCCGTACGACGAGCTGCGCCGACTCGGACTCAACGAGAAGACCGAGGAAGCGGCGCGCAAGGCGTTCCCGGAGCTGACCGGCATGCTCGTCGTCGACGAGGTGCTGCCCGGCGGTCCCGCGGACGGCACGCTGCAGGCCGGCGACATCCTCACTCACATCAACGGCAAACTCATCTCCGAGTTCGAGCCGCTCGAGAAGGTGCTCGACGATTCCGTGGACAAGAACGTCGAGCTGCAGGTCGAGCGCGGCGGCCAGTCCATCACGGCTTCGCTGCAGGTCGGCGACCTGCACGCGATCACGCCGAATGCGTACCTCGAGTTCGGCGATGCGGTCGTCCACACCGTTTCCTACCAGCAGGCGCGGCATTTCAACGTCGCGGTGAACGGCGTCTATGTCGCCAATCCCGGATACATCTTCGGCGCGGCCGGCGTTCCGCGCGGCGCCGTCATCGCGAGCGCGAACGGCAAGCCCACGCCCGATCTCGCGGCCTTCGAGGCGGTGGTGACGGGCCTCGCCGACGGCGAGCGATTCACGGTGCGTTACTCGACCGTCGACGATCCGAACGGCTCGAGCGTGCGCAGCGCGCGCATGGACCGGCGCTGGTTCCCGGCGCGGCATTGCCTGCGCGACGACGCGGCCGGAGTGTGGCAGTGCGTGCCGCTGCCGGCGCTCGGCTCGGCCAAGCCGGAGGTCGGCGGCTCGACCCGCTTCGCCACGCAGGAAGATCCGCGCGCGGCCGAGCTCGTGGCCTCGCTCGTGGGCGTGGGTTTCGACATGCCTTACTCGATCTCGGGCATCACGGAACGCAACTATCGCGGCACGGGCCTGGTGGTCGATGCGAAGCGCGGCCTCGTCGTGGTGGATCGCAACACGGTGCCGGTCTCGATGGGCGACGTGCGCGTCGTCTTCGCGGGCACGCTCGAAATTCCGGGCAAGGTGGAGTTCGTGCATCCGCTGCACAACCTCGCGCTGGTGAGTTACGACCCGAAGCTCATCGGGACGACGCCGGTGCGCAGCGCGAAGCTGCTCGACCGGCGCATTGCGCCCGGCGAAACCGTCTGGGCCGTCGGGCTCGACCCCGAGGGCGAGGTCAACGTGCGCCAGACGCAGGTCTCGACGCTTTCGCCCATCCAGCTGCCGCTGTCGCGCACCATGCAGTTCCGCGACAGCAATCTCGAGACGGTCCAGCTCGTGAATCCGCCCACCGACTTCGATGGCGTGCTGACCGACTCCGCCGGCGCCGTCATCGGCACGTGGTCGAGCTTCGCGTGGGAGCAGGGCCGCGAGCTGCAACAGGAAAATCGCGGCGTACCCATCGGCATCGTCCAGGACATGCTCCGTCGCGCGCAGGGCAAGCGGCCCATCTATTCGCTCGAGGCCGAACTCGTGCCGCAGCCGCTGTCCGTCGCGCGCCGGCTGGGACTGACCGACGCTTGGGTCAAGAAGCTCGAGCAAGCGAATCCGAACCAGCGCCAGGTGCTGTCGGTCCAGCGCATCGTCGGCGGCTCGCCGGCCGTGGGACGCCTGAAGCAGGGCGATCTGCTGCTCGCGATCGAAGAGAAAACCGTCACCCGTTTCCGCGAGGTGGAGCTCGCGGTCGCCGAGAGGCCGGAGGTGAACGTCACCGTCTGGCGTGACGGCGCCGAGACGATCGTGCCGCTGCCGACCGCGGCGCTCGATGGCAACGACATCGACCGGGTCGTCATGTGGGCGGGCGCGACGCTGCAGGTGCCGCATCGCGCCATGCTGGCCCAGCGCGGCATTCCGCCACAGGGTGTGTACGTGGGTTACTTCGCGTACGGCTCGCCCGCCACGCGCTACGGCTTGTTCCCTGGACGCCGCATCGTCGAAGTGGATGGGGTGCCCACACCCGACCTCGATTCCTTCCTGAAGGTCGTATCCGGGCGTCCGGACCGATCAGCGATCCGTCTGCGTACCATCACCTGGAACAACGCGCCGGAAGTGATCACCCTGAAGCTCGACAAGCATTATTGGCCGACTTATGAACTCCGTCGTACGGACGAGGGCTGGGTGAGGACCGATCTTGAGTAGACTAGCGGCCAACTTATGGTCCGCGTCGTCCGTGCAACCCTCGTAGAGCTAGAAGCCGCCGTCACGGCCCTCCGTGACGGCGAGCTCGTCGCCTTTCCCACAGAGACCGTTTACGGGCTGGGCGCCAATGCCCAGAACCCCGCGGCGGTGCGTCGCATCTTCGAGCTCAAGCAGCGGCCGGCGGATCACCCCGTCATCGTCCATCTCGACAATCCCAAGTACCTGCATCGCTGGGCGCGGGAAGTGCCCGAGAACGCGCGCAAGCTCGCGGCGCGTTTCTGGCCCGGCCCGCTGACGATGGTTCTGGCGCGCGCCGAGGGCGTGCACGACGTGGTGACGGGCGGGCAGGACACGGTCGCCATCCGCGTCCCCTCGCACCCGATGGCGCAGCAGTTGCTGACCGCGTTCGGCGGCGGCATCGCGGCGCCGTCCGCGAACCGCTTCGGGCGCGTGAGCCCGACGCGCGCCGAGCACGTGCGCGAGGAATTCGGCGATGCCGTGCGCGTGGTGCTCGACGGCGGCGAGAGCCAGATCGGCCTCGAATCGACCATCGTGAGTTTCGAGGGTGAGCAGGTGCGCCTGCTGCGGCCCGGATACGTCACGTATTCCCAGATCAAGGAAGTCGTCGGCGATGTCATCGTCGGGGCCGGCGCGACCGCGCCGCGGGTGCCGGGCGCGAAAACGTCGCATTACGCGCCGCTCACGCCGATGACCATCGTGCCCGTCGACGAGATCGACAAGCGGGCCGAGGAGCTTTCCGAGGGCGGCCGGCGCGTGGCCGTGCTCGCGATGCGGCTGCCCCTCAAGACCTATCCATCGGTGACCTGGATCAATGCCGGACGCCGGCCCGATTCCTACGCGCACGATCTGTATTCGAACCTGCGCGCGCTCGACAAGGCGGGCTGCGAGCAGATCCTCGTGCAGGACGTGCCGAGCGAAGAAAAATGGACCGCGATTCGCGATCGCCTGAGCCGCGGAGCGGCGGTGAGCGCCGCGAGCGCCGGCGACGATTTCGCGGAGACGGGCGGATTCAGCGTCCTGCCCTGATGTTCATGCGACGTTTCGCCGGCATCGGAATGTTCGTCTGCGCCATCGTCGGCTCGGCGAACGCGGAGATCACGCGCCACCCGGGCAGCAACGAAGCGGTGCCCCACGACAAATACATCCACGTCGTGAGCGAGACCGACTCGCCCGTGCAGAAGACCTGGATCAAGGCGAAGGATGGCGTGTACATCGCAGCCGCCGTGCGCAAGCCGAAGGGCGCCGGGCCTTTTCCCGCGATCATCATCTTTCACGGCGCGCCGGGCGGACGCGGCATGGACCAGCTCGTGGGCTGGTCGCGCGGCGATCACGGCGGTCCGGTGTGGGAGCGATTCCTGCAGGAAGGCTACGTGGTGGTCGTGGCCGATTATCGCGGCGGCGACTGGAACCAGATGAACAAGCCGTCGTCGACGGGCCTCGTCACCGCGATCGACGACGGCATCTCGGTCGTGGATCACGTGCAAAACCTGCCGTACGTGAAGCGCGACGAAGTGAGCGTCTACGGCGTGAGCCTGGGCGGCAATCTCGTCATGTATCTGGCCGCGCGCGTGCCGACGCTGCACGCAGTGGTGGCGGGCGCGCCCGCGCCGATCTGGTTCCTCGGATACAACATCGGTCCGAACGGCGCACGCCCGGACTTCGCCACGACTCCGCCGGATCTGGTGATCTCGAAGGAGAACATCGCGCCGATCAAGGCGCCGGTGCTGATCATCGTCGGGACCGAGGATCGGCTGCTGCCGCTCGATACCCGGCTGCACGATGAGCTCGCGAGGCACGGCAAGAAAGTGCGCATGGAAGTCTATGAGCACGGGTATCACGACTTCGTGCTCGGCAACCAGGGGCAGCAACGCGGCGACCTGCCGCGCGGCGAGATCCTGCTGCAGGGCGCGCTCGATGCGCTCGACCTGGCGGTCGGCTTCGTCAAGAACCCGCGGTAGTTCGATGCGGCGCGGCGAGGAGCCAGAAGCAGGTCAGTAGTGAGGCGGCTTCTCGTGCGCGGTGGCGCTGGGACCGAAATCGGATTCGAGCGCCGCGATCTTGTCCATGAGCCGTTGATTGCGATCCGTCGCACGGTCGAGCTCTTTCTGCTGGCGCACGACCACGTCGCTCAGCTCGGCGAGGGCGCGCTCGAGGTGCGCGAGCTTTTCTTCGATGGCGTCGAGGCGTTCGGTCATATGGGGTCCGACGCCATTTTCCAGCAAACGGTGCCGGACCTGAAGCAGGCCCGGCACCGATTTTCAGCAAATGGGGTCTGACCCCATTCGTCAGTACCAGATGTCGTAGAGGACGTCGAGGACGAGGCCGGTCGCGATCGCGGTCAGCATCACGTCGTTACCCACGCGCACCCAGTGATAGCCGTACGGCGGGGCGTACAGGCGATACGGGCGCCAGTCGTAGATGATGTACGAGTGGCCGTACCAGGCGCGCGGCAGGTAGTCACCCCGGTGCCAGACGCGGTGGTAGTACCCCGCCGGTGCATGGTAGTGACCGAAGTGGAACCGATAACGCGCGTAGTCACGGCGGTCGTGGCGGCGGTTGTCCCAGTAGTTGGGATGCCTGTGCCAGTCGTTGCGGTGACGGTCCCAGCCGCGATGGTAGTCGTGGCGGTTGTCGCGGTTGTGGTTCGAGCCGTGCCGATTGTCGTTCCGGTCGTTGCGATGATTGTTGTCGTGGCGGCGGTCGTCGCGACGATCATCGCGTCGATCGTGGCCACGGTCGTGTCCGCGCTGATCGTTGTTCCGATGATCGTTGCCGCGATGGTTGTTGCCGCGATCGTTGCGATGATCGTTGCCGCGATGGTCATTGCCGCGATCGTTGCGGCGATTGTCGAGGTTTCCACGGACGACCTCGCGCTTGATTGCCTTCCCCACCGAATCCTCATTCCTGGCGAATGCGGCGGTGCTCGCGAGCAGCGTGGCGACGAGAAGCAGGGTCACGGGGCGTTTCATCGATCTCTCCTTACCGGATCGGCTTCGATCCGTTGCGGGGCCAGTATCCGTCGCTCGACCTGAGCGGAGCCTGAACCTTCCGTTCAGGTTCGTTCAGCTTCGCAGGTCGCAAATCCGCATTCCGGCCCTCGGATACGGCCCCCGATTCAACGATATACGGCGCAGGGCTACGGCGCCCGGGCGATTTCGATATCGGCGAGCACTTCGGCATCGAGCTCCCGGAAATCCACGATTCCCACGCGGTTGGTCCACACCGGGTTCCGATACCGTCCCGCGGTGCCGGCCGAGTACTCATGCCAGAAAGCGCTGGCACGCGTGAGATGGGCGATCGCGGATTGCCGGTGCGAGGCGACCTTCGTGGCGCGGTATAGCGCGAGCTCGGTCGCGCCGCGGATCTTCGCCGCGTAGTACTTGCCGAGCAGCGCCATCGCGCGGATGTCCGCGAGCGTGGCGCCGAGCTCGGGAGTGCGGCGCGCGGGGATCTTGCTTTCGAGCGACTTCAGCGCGCCGAGGGCGGCGTCGGCGCGCGCATCGATCCTGTCCGCGGCCGCGGGCGGCGTCGTGCCGGTCACCGGGATCCCCGCCTTCACGGCCTCGACGTACTTCGGGATGGGAATGTTGTCCGTCCCCGGATGCACCTTCTGATCGATGAAGGTTTCCACACTGTGGAATCCGCTCGCCGTCTTCGCGGGACCCGGGCGGCTGCGGCTGCCCTCGATGTACCACTGGAAGTCGAAGTCCGCCCAGTGGAAGCCGGTGACGAGTGGATAGACCATCGAGGCGTCCTGCCAGGCCGCGAGCAGCGCGGCGCCATTCACGCCCGGAAAACGCTGCGCGACGAGCGCGCCGATCCGGTCGTTGTCGAGAGACGGGTCGTATCCGAGCCGGCCCCAGAGCAGGAAGTGCAGCCAGTGTTTGTCGGCTTCGAGCTGCCGTGGTTTGCGCGGATTCCGGTCCAGGAACTCGCGGCCCCACACCCACATGTCCGAGCCCACGTAAAAACCCTGCGACACCTCGTGCGGAATGTTGCGCACGAACTCGCGCACGAAATCGGGCGCGGCCCAGCGGAACATCAGCGCGTCGTCGTTGCGTATCGTCCAGAGCGTCTTGAGGCGACCGAGCGATTCGACGTACTCCTTGTGAAAAGTCTGCGTCGTCGACGACAGCGCGTGCGCCTGCGCGTACTTGAAGCTGAAGACGAAATCGACGTTGGGCTGCGAGATCACCGGTTTGAACGTCGCCGCGATGTCCTGCGCGCGCGACTCATGTTGCCTGTGGATCAGCCGGATGCGGCGGTCCGGCTCGCGGCGCGCGGCGTCGAGTACGCCCCGGCCGTAGGTCGCGAGCAGCCAGTTCTCCTTGACATCGAAGGAGTCGATGCCGCCCGAGTACATCTTCACTTCGCCCATGTTCTCGCCGGCCGTGAGGCCGATGCCCGCGAGCAGTGGATAGGTGCGGAACATCTCGCGCACGCTGGCGCGGAAGTAGTCCACGGTCTTCGGGTTTTCGAGCGCGTCGGTGATGCCGTACTTGCCGTCAGCGCCGTACGTGAAGATGTTCCAGGTCACTACGTGGAACTGGATGTTGCGGTCGTGCGCGTATTGCATGACCTTGCGCCAGAACGCGATCTTCTCGTCGATCGTGAGTTTCTTCAGCACCTCCTTGTTGGCGAGCATCTCGGGCGAGAGCAGGTCGACGGTGCGCGTCGTGTAGTCCTCCGCGAGTTGCGCCCTCGTGCGCCACACGTCGTCGAGCGCGACGTCGGGATACTCGGGCACCTTCACCATCGACGGGAACGGATGCAGGTTCCACAGCGACACGAAGTTGTAGCGGTCGCGCGCGAGCTGATCGAGATACGCGCGCCAGAACTCGAAATCCCACACCGTGGCGATGTTCTGCTGCGCGGAATCGCTCATGTCCGAGTAGCTCGGCGTGCGCAGGTCGAGCGGGATGTTGAACTTGGTACCGCGCATGTGCATGTGGGGATTGCGCGAAATGTCCTGGACGCGATCCACGCCATGCACTCGGATCTGCTCGGCGAGTTCGAGGGCGCCATACATCGCACCGGCGGCATCGATGCTGTACACGAACAATCGGATGTCGCCCGTCTTGCCTGCCGTGGGATGGGAAAGGATGAATCCTTCCGGTTCGATGCCCCCGAAAGTATCGTTCCTCTCTTCCTCGCCGGCCCCTTTGAACATCGGATGGGAGGGGTCAACGATATGAACCACGATGTCGTCTGGACTTGGTGCTCCCACGGCGCGCTCGTTCGCGCGCACGAACCTGACCCCGTAACCGCGAGCGCGAAATTCACTCTCGAGGTCGGTCAGTGCGAATTCCAGTTGAGGCGTCTGCGAGCGCGCGTAGATGGTCGCCACCTGCGCCACGCAGGGGGTCGCGATCAGCGCCGCCAGGCAGAGCCCCAGCTTGAGGCAGCGATTCGTATTACCGGCGATCCGCATTCGATTTCTTCCCCAACGAGAACGATGCACGACGAGCGTACAGGGAGGACGCGTGATTCATCTCCTTCCCGTGTTCCTGATCGAAAGGGCGGCTCGCGAATGGACTCGGTCCGGAATGCGCCGCCAGCGCGATGGTAGCGGTCTCGTTCGGCACGCGCGAAAGTCCGCGGTCAGGTCGAACGAGCCCCCTCCCGTCGAATCGTCGCCCGGCTGGACGGCGTTCAATCGGCGGGCGACCCCCTCATCGGAGCAAACTACTGGCCGCCAGCGGGGCCATTATTCGGGCGTGCGCGGAGTCCCGCGGGACCTGTCATATGACGACTCGAATTTCACGGCGCGGCTCACGATCCGCGCGAAATTGTTTTCGGAATTCCCGTTGAATTCCTCGCTATAGTCTCCACAGCCGGGACACACACAAAACACCGGCGGGGGACAAAGCCATGATCGAGTGGTTCGCTTCGCACACCGGAATCGAGCAGGTATTCCTGCTGAGCGGAATCGTCGGTGGAATCATCATTCTCTTCCAGCTCGTCATGATGGTCGTCGGACTCGATCATCACGGCGCCGACGTACACGTCGACACCGATGCGGGCTTCCAGGCGCTCACCATCCAGGGCATCTCGTCCTTCTTCGCGATGTTCGGCGTGGTCGGGTACACGCTGTATCACGGCGCGCTGCTCGGCGCGGTGGTCGCCATAGGCGGCGGCCTCGCGGCCGGCTTCTTCGCGATGTGGCTCATCCAGAAGATCTTTCGCGGCATGATGAAGCTGCAGTCGAGCGGCACCGTCAGCCTCTACGCCGCCGTCGGCAGCGAAGGATCCGTCTATCTCACCGTCTCCAAGGACGGCGGCCGGGTCCAGATCAATTTCGCCAATCGCCTGCGCGAGTTCGAAGCGGTGTCGGCCGACGGCTCGACGATTCCGACGGGCACACCGATCCGCGTGCAGAGCGTGACCGCCAACATGCTGGTGGTCGCGCCCGCGGAACGCTGAAGCCCGCCCGGTAGATAGATTTCTCGTTTGGTGCGCGCACCGCGCGCGGAGGGACTTCGTATGGATCTCACGATGGCTTTGGTACCGGTGGTCACGATCGTGCTGCTGGTGATGTTCTTCATCGTCTTTCTCGCGACCCGCTACAAGCGCTGTCCCTCGGACAAGATCCTCGTGAAGTACGGCAAGGTCGGGAAGGGCCAGTCCGCGCAATGTATCCACGGCGGCGGCGCGTTCATCGTGCCGCTGTTCCAGGACTACACGTACATGAGCCTCACGCCGCTCACGATCAGCATCCCGCTGACGAAGGCGCTGTCGCTGCAGAACATCCGCGTCAACGTGCCGAGCACGTTCACGGTGGGTATCAGCACCGAAGAGGCGATCATGAACAACGCCGCGGAGCGGTTGCTCAACCTCTCGCAGGACGACGTCGAGAGCATGGCGCGCGAGATCATCTTCGGCCAACTGCGCCTGACGGTCGCGTCGCTGACCATCGAGCAGATCAACCAGGACCGCGAGAAATTCCTGGATGCGATCCGCCGCAACGTCGCGCCCGAGCTCAACAAGATCGGCCTCTACCTGATCAACGTGAACATCACCGACATCACGGACGAGTCGGGATACATCGAGAGCATCGGCAAGAAGGCGGCGTCGGAGGCGATCAACCAGGCCAAGATCGACGTCTCCGACCAGGACCGCAAGGGCTCGGTCGGTGAGGCCGAGCAGGTGCGCGAGCGCACGATCAAGGTTGCGCAGCACCTCGCCGAATCCGAGAAAGGCAAGAAGCAGGCCGAGGCGGACAAGCGCATCTACGTGCAGCAGCAGGAAACGCTGGCGACGATCGGCGAAGCCGAGGCGAGCCGCGACCTGCAGATCAAGGTCGCGGAGAACGAAGCGACATCGGCCAAAGGTCAGAAGAAGGCCGAAGCCGAGAAACGCATCTTCGTGCAGAGCCAGGAAGCCGAGGCCATCGCCGGTGAAAACCGCGCACGGGCGCTGATCGCGGCGTCCAACGCCGAGCTCACGGTGCAGGCGGCGCAGGCTTCGCAGCGCGGACAGGTGGCGCAGTTCGATGCGCAGGCCGAGATCCAGAAGGCGCAGGCGAAGGCCGAGCTCCAGCGCCTCACGGCCGCGGAGGTCGTGAAGCAGCAGATCGAGAAGCAGAAGATCACGATCGCCGCGGAAGCCGAGGCCGAGAAGACCCGGCGCGAGGCGCAGGGTGTGGCGGACGCCACGCTGCTCAAGTACGAGGCCGAGGCGAAAGGAATCAAGCAGGTGCTCGAGGCGAAGGCGCAGGGTTATCAGGCGCTGGTCCAGAGCGCCGGCAATGACGCGCGCGCCGCGGCCACACTGCTGCTGACCGAGAAGCTCGAGCAGATCGTCACGCTGCAGGTCGAGGCCATCAAGGCGATCAAGATCGACAAGGTGACGGTGTGGGATTCGGGCGCGAGCGCGAACGGCAACGGCGGCACGACCGCGAACTTCCTCGCCGGGATGGTGAAGAGCCTGCCGCCGCTGCATGACGTCGCCGCGATGGCGGGCCTGGAACTGCCGAAGTACCTCGGCGACGCCAAGGCCACCGAGGTAGCCGTCGCCGTGAACGGCGCCGAGAAGTAGTGGGGACCTGGTGGTGTGGGGTGGTGTGGGGACAGACTTAAGTCTGTCCTGGTGGTGTGGGGACAGACTTAAGTC
>JAEZCR010000004.1 GCA_023433465.1 Pseudomonadota bacterium
CCGTTGGCGCCATCGTGTTTGCCCGCGGAACCTGTGGCGGATGAAATCGTGCTCGCTGACGCCTGCGCATGCGCATGCGCATGCGGCGTATCCGCGCGCGTGGCGGTCAGCGTGACGAGGCCCGCGAGAAACTCGAGCGAATCTTCTTCAGTTTCCTCTTCGAAGTCGTCGAGACCGTCTTCCTCGCCCAGCAACTCACCGCATTCGACCAGTGCGGCATCGGCGGCGAGCGCCTGCTGATCCGGGGACTGGGCCGCCAGCGTTTCCAACGCCAGGATCAGATCGAAGGGCGCCGGTGACGCAGCGGCGGAATCGCTCAGCGTCGGCGCGGCAGCCGCGGCATCGACCAGCGTCGAAGTCTTCGGTAGAGAGGAAATCATGTGTTTCGATCCTTGTTGCCGCGCTGCTGCTGGGAAAGCTCGTCGCATTCGAGCTGGTCGCGACGATTGGCCGCGCGTTGCTCCTCGCCCTGCCAGCGCTCGACCAGCGTTTCGACCACGTGAGTGCGCTGCGCGGCCTCGCGCCACTGCGAGCGCTGCGCCTCGAGCGCGTTGCGCGCGAGCGTGACCTGCTCGCGTTGCTGCGTGAGCGCCTCGCCGAGACGGGCCATGAAAGTCTGGTAATCGCGCATGCCGATCACGTCGACCCCCGCGCCGGCGCGGGCCTTGAAGCCGATCTCGTACTCCGCGCGATATTTCTCGAGCGCCGCGAGCTTCTGCTGCATCTCGGCCAGGTGCCGCTCCGCTTCCGCGACGCGTTGCGCGCGTTCCTGTTCGGTCCGCGCGGCGACCTGCTGGACGACGTCGAGACGTTCGGAACGCTTCATGCGAACAGTTTCCTCAGGGCGGCGACGGCCTCGGCATGCGGGACGCGCTGCTCGATCGGCTGCATCAGGAATTTCTGCATCGCGGGCCACAGCTCGATCGCCTTGTCGATGCGCGGATCGGAGCCTTTCTGGTAGGCGCCGATGGAAATGAGATCGCGGTGCTGCTGGTAGATGGCCAGCGTCTGCCGGAACCTGCGCGCGAGCTCGGCGTGTTCATCGGGGATGATCTCGTGCATGACGCGGCTCACGGAGGCCTCGACGTCGACGGCGGGGTACTGCCCGGCCTCGGCGATGCGCCGTGACAGCACGACGTGGCCGTCGAGAATCGCGCGCGCCGAATCGGCGATCGGATCCTGCTGGTCGTCGCCCTCGGTGAGCACAGTGTAGAAGGCCGTGATCGAACCCTTGCCCTTGTCGCCGTTGCCGGCACGCTCGACCAGCGCGGGCAGGCGCGCGAACACCGACGGTGGATAACCCTTGGTCGCCGGCGCCTCGCCGATGGCGAGTCCGATTTAGCGCTGCGCCTGGGCGAAACGCGTCAACGAATCCATGATCAGCAGCACGGACAGTCCGCGCTCCCGGAAATATTCGGCGATCGAGGTCGCGAGCCATGCGCCATGCAAGCGGATCAGCGGCGGATTGTCCGCCGGGCACGCGACCACCACGGAGCGGCGCCGGCCCTCGGCGCCGAGGATGCGCTCGACGAATTCCTTCACTTCGCGGCCGCGCTCGCCGATCAGCCCGACGACGATGACATCCGCGCTGGTGTAACGCGCCATCATGCCGAGCAGCACGGATTTACCGACGCCGGAGCCGGCGAACAGACCGATACGCTGGCCACGACCCACGGTCAGCAGCGCGTTGAGCGAGCGCACGCCGACGTCGAGCGGCGTGTCGATCGGATGGCGCGCGAGCGGATTGATGGCCTGTCCGAGTAGTTTGACGCGCTCGTCCGACTGGATGGGTCCGAGCCCATCGAGCGGGGCGCCGTTGCCGTCGATGACGCGGCCCAGCAATCCCGGCCCGACCTGCACGCTGCCCGCCCGCTGACGCGGAATCACGCGGGCCGCGGGCGCGAGGCCGTGCACTTCGCCGGTGGGCATGAGATAGAGCCGATCGCCGGCGAAGCCGACGACTTCGGCCTCGACGCGCGATCCGTCGCCGTTCATCAAGTCGCACACGTCGCCCACCGCGGCCTGGCAGCCGGCGGCTTCGAGCGTGAGACCGACCATGCGCGTGAGCGAGCCTTCGACCGGCGGTGGAGGCAATTGCTCGGCGCGCGTGACCTGGCGGGCCATGCGTTCACGCCAGCCCTGCGCCAGTCGCGCGCGTAGTTCGGCGGTGCTCACGTGCCCTTCTCCGGCTTGGCCGGGGCGCGTTCCACGCGTTCGTCACCGAGCAGCCCCGACATCACGGCGGCCACGCTGGCTTCGAATCGCGCGTCGATGCTCGACTGATCGCTCGTGATCCGGCAGCCGCCGCGCGCCATGAGCGGGTCCTCGGCGAGTTGCCATTCCTGCTCGCCCGATGCGCGCGCGAGCTTGTCGCGCACGATGGCGGCATCGTCGGGATGAAGGTGGATACGGATGTTGCGGGCCGCGAGCGGCAACAGGCTGACGGTGTGCCGGATGATCCCGATTATCTGCGTGGGATCGATCTTGAGTTCCCGGCGCACGAGATGTTTCGCGACCGTGAGCGCGAGGCGCGTGAGCTCGTTCTCGACCTGTGTGTCGAGATCCTTGAGCGGTTTCGCGAGCATGCCGATGATGGCCTCGAGCGCCGCGATCTTCACGTCCACTTCGGCGATGCGTTTGCCGAGCTCCGCCTCGCCCTTGCGCACGCCCTCGACGTGACCGTCGCGATAGCCGTGATCCCAGGCCTCGCGTTCGATCAGCGTCAGGTGCATGACGTTGACGCCCTTGGCACCCCCGCGCGGGAGCGGCGCGCCTTCGACCGCGGGCAGGTCCCAACGCTGCGCGTCCGCGCGCTGCGCGTCGGACTCAGACATATTCCTCGCCCTTGCCGCCGAGCTGGATCGTGCCCTCGTCCGCGAGCTTGCGCGCCGCGAGCAGGATTTCCTTCTGCGCCGCCTCGACCTCCGAGAGCCGCACCGGACCCTTCGCCTCGAGATCGGACTTCAGCATCTCGGCCGCACGCTGCGACATGTTCCTGAAGACCTTCGCCTTGAAGGTCTCGTCCGCGCCCTTGAGCGCGATGAGTAGTTTGTCGGCCGGCACCTGGCGCAGCAGCTCCTGCGTGCCGCGATCGTCGATCTCGAGCAGGTCGTCGAACACGAACATCAGGTCCTGGATTTTCTGCGACAGGATTTCATCGGCCTTGCCGATGTCGTTCATGATGTTCGTGCTCACCGACGAGTCGAGCAGGTTGACCATTTCGGCGGCGGAACGCAGGCCGCCCAGCACCGAGCTCTTGGTCGAGCCGAGCGAGGAGAACTGCTTCTCCATCATGTCGTCGAGCTCGGTCAGCGCCGAGGGCTGGATGCCGTCGAGCGTCGCGACGCGCATCACGAGGTCGCTGCGCATGCCCTCGGGCAGGCAGGCGAGCACTTCGGCGGCATGTTCGGTTTCGAGATACGAGAGCACGATCGCGATGATCTGCGGGTGCTCGAGCCGGATGATGTCGGCGACGCGCCGCGCGTCCATCCACTTGAGCGCGTCGAGGCCCTTGCGTTGCTCGCCGAGGCTGATGCGCTCCATCAGGCTCGCGGCCTTCTCCTCGCCGAGCGCACTGATCAGGACCTTGCGCACGAATTCGTCGTTGGCGACGCCGAGCGATGTCTGGCTCTCGATCGTCGTGGTGAACTGGCCCAGGACCTCGCGCACTTCGTCGCGCGAGACGTTCTTGAGCTCGGCCATGCTGCGGCCGAGGCGCTGCACGTCCTTCGCGCCCAGGTGTTTGAGGATCTCCGCGGCCTCGGTTTCGCCGAGCGTCAGGAGCAGAATCGCGGCGCGCTCGACGCCGTTGCGACCCGACCTGGCGACGGCCTTGCCCTCACTACTCATCGTTCGACACCCAGGCCTTCACGACCTGCGCTCCCCGCTTCGGATCAGCGGCGACGAGTCCGCGCGCCTGCGCGACCTGTTGTTCGTAGGCGATCGCCGGCGCCTCGGCCTGGACTCCTTGCGCCCCGGCGGCCATCGTGGCCGCGGTGAGCGCGCCCTGGCGCAACGCCGGCGCGCGCGCCGCGTTGAGCAGCCCGCGCGTCAGCGGCTTGAGCACGCTGAACACGATGATCAGCAGCACGATGACGCCCGCGACGACCTTCGCGAGGTTCTGCACCCAGGCGCGTTCCCAGAGCGGGATGGTCTCGAGTTCGCCCTCGGCCACGGGCGGTGTGCCCAGGAACGAGGAATTGACCACGTTGACCGTGTCGCCGCGCGATGCGTCGAAGCCGACGGCATCGCGCACGAGCGCGGTCAGCCGCTCGATATGCTCGGGCGGCATCGGCGTTTCGGTGACCTTGCCTTCCGCGTCGGTGGTGCGCAGGTTGTCGATCAGCACGGCCACGGACAGACGCGTGACGCGTCCGGCCGGCTGGCGCGTGTACGCCATCGTGCGGTCGATTTCGTAGTTGCGCGTCGACTGGCGCGAGGTGGAATCGGGAGTCGTGACAGCCGTGGTCGCCGCATTGTTGGGCGCGGCGTTCGCGGCTGGGGCGGCGCCCGCGGGCGGATTCGCGCCCGACTGCGCGGTGGCCGGCGTGGCGCCGGGCGGCAATGCGACACCGGGCTGCGGCGGCTGGTTGGTCAGTGCGCCGGGCACACCGCCGGCGACGCCGGCGCCATTACGCGCGGCTTCTTCGGCGACGGATTCGCTGCGCACGACCTGGCTCTGCGGGTTGTACTGTTCGCGCGTCTGCTCGGTCGTCGCCATGTCGACCTGCGCGACGACCTGGGCGCGCACGCGTCCCGGACCGACGAGCGGCGTCAGCAACTCCTGGATGCGCTGCGCATAGGATTCCTCGAGGCGGTGCGCGAATTCGAACATCTTGTCGCGCATCGCGAGATCACTGTCGGAGTTGGGGGCGGACAGCAGGCGGCCCGACTGGTCGACGACGGTGACCTGCGAGGCCTGCATTTCCGGAATGCTCGAGGCCACCAGGTTCGCGATGGCCTGCACCTGCTCATCGTCGAGACGGCGGCCCGCCCTGAGCTGCAGGAACACGGATGCGGAACCGGGACGACGATCGCTCACGAACGCCGACTGGCGCGCCATCGCGAGATGCACGCGCGCGCCCTGCACGTTCTGCAGCGACGCGATCGTGCGCGCGAGTTCGGTCTCGAGC
Organism: Pseudomonadota bacterium; assembly: GCA_023433465.1. Lineage (GTDB taxonomy): Bacteria > Pseudomonadota > Gammaproteobacteria > Steroidobacterales > Steroidobacteraceae > CADEED01. The sequence goes on from JAEZCR010000004.1 coordinate 5,133, forward strand.
GCATGTTGATAACGTGCGCTCTCCATGAACGCGCTCACGCCGAAGCCCGGATCCTTAGTCATCGCGCCGACGCCGCCGCTGCTTCCCGGCAGGCCCTGCGAGGCGAGCTTGAGCCGCGCCGCGGCGAGCTGCTCGGCCGGCACGCTGATGGATGCGCCGCCGTCCTCGAGCTTGTAGGGAATGCGGGCGCTGTCGAGCGCCTGCGTGACCTGCGCGGCGTCTTCGCCGCCGAGGTTCGCGTACAGCAGGCTGTACGTCGGACCGACCGACCACAACATCACGCCGACGCCGGCCGCGACCGCGGCCGCGACGCCGATGAGCAGCAGCAGCGGTTTCAATCCACTCAGGACCCGCTGCGGTCCGGGAATGTTGACGGCTTCTGTCGCCACTTCAGTAGTCCTCTGAAAACTGCACGCTCATCACTAGAGCGGCATGTTCATGATTTCACGGTAGGCTTCGACGAACTTGTTGCGCACTTCGGTGAGTGCGCGGAACGAGACGCTCGCCTTCTGCATCTCGAGCATCACCTGCGGTAGTTCGACGCCGGGAACTCCACGCTCGAATTTGCCCTGCAGGTCGGCGGCTTTCGACTGCGTCGAGTTGACGCTGTCGATGCCCTGCTTCAGCAGCTTCGCGAAGCCGTTGTCGGCGCCCGCGACCGCGGTCGGAGCGACGCCACCGACGCCGCCCGGAGCCGCGCCCCTGACGGTCGCCTGCATGCTGCGGATCTGCGCGAGAACCTGGTTGATTTCCATCTGGCTCATGATTCGTCTCCGTTGCTTGGCTGCGTCGCTCGCTCAGCGAGTGAGCAGCCCTGGCGGTGCTTCATCACGCGGCTGGAACATCGATGCCCGCGCTGCGGATGCGGGCGAGCTTGTAGCGCAGCGTGCGCGGGCTGATGCCGAGCTTCTCCGCGACTTCACGGCGGCTGCCGTGAGCGGCGCGCAGCGCCTCGAGGATCACGTCGCGCTCGGCGCGCTCCAGGGTCTGGTGCAGCGCCGGCGTGGCGGTGCCGGTGGCGTCGAGCCGCGTCGCCTGCTTCTCGAACAGGATGTGCTGCGCCTCGATGACCGAACCTTCGACCAGCACGAGCGCGCGTTGCAGGAGGTTGTCGAGCTCGCGCACGTTGCCGGGCCACGAATACGTGAGCAGCAGGTGCGCGGCGTCGGCGGACAGCGCCGGGATGCGCGTGCCGGGGCGCGTGCGCAGCTGCAAGAGGTGAGTCGCGAGCGGCAGGATGTCGTCGCGGCGTTCGCGCAGCGGCGCGAGCGCGAGGGGGAATACGTTGAGGCGGTAGTAGAGATCCTCGCGGAAACGTCCGGCGGAAACCTCGGCGCGCAGCGTGCGGTTGGTGGTCGCGATCACGCGTACGTCGAGCGGGACCGGGGCGGTGCCGCCGATGCGCTCGACCTCCTTCTCCTGCAGTACGCGCAGCAGCTTGGCCTGCAGCGCGAGCGGCATCTCGGTGATCTCGTCGAGCAGCAGCGTGCCGCCCTGGGCCTGTTCGAACTTGCCGGCATGCGCGGCATGCGCGCCGGTGAACGAGCCCTTCTCGTAGCCAAACAACATGGCTTCGAGCATGTTCTCGGGAATCGCCGCGCAATTGACCGCGACGAAGGCTCTGGAGGCACGCGGACTCGCGCGATGGATGACTCGTGCGAGCACTTCCTTGCCGGTGCCCGACTCGCCGACGATCAGCACCGAGCAGTCGGTACCCGCGACACGTCGCGCCAGGTCGAGAACCAACCGTGACGACGCGTCCACCGCGACCGGTTCCAGTGATTCGCTCAAACTCGCTTCGGTGCTCATCGCAAAACCCCAACACTTCTGGCCATGGCGGCCACGTGTTGCAGTTGCAATTGCCGTGCCCGGCCGTTTCGCGTGAACCCGTTCACACGAACGTCGGTTTTCCGACGGAAGACGGTGCCTGGCACGGAAAAGCCGGGAGAACGATGCGCCTCGCGCGGCGCGCTCGATAGTTAGTCAGAAGTAGGCCCCCGGGGAATCCCCGAGCATTCAAGACTTGTCCCGGCTTTTCCGTGCCAGGCACCGTCTTGCTCAGGCTCCCGCCATTCCCAGCTTGCGGAGTTTTTCCACCAGGGTGGTACGGCGCAGGGACAGCAGGCGCGCGGCGTGAGCGACGGTGCCGCCGGAGCGTTGCAGGGCCTGGCTGATCAGGCTGCGTTCGATGTGGGTGAGGTGCGCGCGCAGGTCGACGCCGTTTTCCGGCAGACGCGTCGGTAGTTCGGCCTCGTTGTTCCAGACGGCGGCGGGCAGGACGGTGTCGTCCTCGCCCTCTTCGCTCATCTCGACGAGCTGCGAGACCAGCGGTTCGACCACGGTCGCCGGCTCGGGCTCGACCCAATCCGCGGGACGATAGCGGGCCGGCAAATCGCCGATGCCGACCGGGCGCTCGGGGCAAAGAATGGCCAGGCGTTCGATCAGGTTCGACAGCTCGCGGATGTTGCCGGGCCAGGAGTAGTTGGCCAGCGCCTCGAGCGTCTCTGGCAGCATTCGCAGGCGCGGACGTCCTCGGCCGGCAGCCTGCGCGATGAACGAGTCGATCAGCGCGGGCAGATCCTCGATGCGCGACGCGAGCGCCGGCATCTCGATCGGAAACACGTTGAGCCGGTAGAACAGGTCGCCGCGGAACGTGCCGCGCACGATCGATTCCTCGAGATTGCGGTGCGTGGCGGCGATGATGCGCACGTCGCACTCGGACGAGTAGTTGCTGCCGACGCGGTCGTAGACGCGCTCCTGCAGCACGCGCAGCAATTTCACCTGCATCGGCAGGCTCATGTCGCCGATCTCGTCGAGGAACAGCGTGCCGCCCTCGGCGATCTCGAACCGTCCCTTGCGCGTGGTGATGGCGCCGGTGAAGGAGCCCTTTTCGTGGCCGAACAGCTCGCTCTCGAGCAGCTCGGCGGGGATGGCGCCGCAATTGACCGCGACGAAGGGGCGCTGGCGCCGCGGACTCGCCGCGTGGATCGCGCGGGCCGCGATCTCTTTACCAGTACCGGATTCCCCTAGAATCAGAACCGTGGAGTCGTAAGGAGCGACCTGCTGGATCAGCCGGTTCACCGCGGCGACCGCAGGCGACGTTCCCGTCGGCAGGAAAACCCCATCGTTCTCCCTCAGGGTTTCTCCGGCCTTGCGATCTTCTGCACTTCGCGCGAGTCCATCGCCTTGCGCATTGATGCATTCGATTGTCTGCACGACCTCTCCTCTCTCGCGACTATCTTCACTGCATTCGTCCGGGGAAAGCGTGACGCGCAGTGCAACTTTCTCGCGAGCGCGAAGAGTACACCTAACAAAGTTGCGTACGGGAAATCCTGACGAGCGTTGTCAGGGAGAAACCCTTAGTGAAGTTTCCGCGCCGCGCGCGCGCATCAACCGCGTTGCTGGCGCTGACCGGCAATCTTTCGCCGGTGGCGGCGAAACACGAGCTTCTCGATGTGATCCGCGACCGTTTCCCCGATCGCGAGGAAACGCACGCGCGTCTCGCCCTCCGCCGCGCCGAGCACGACTTCCGCGGGAAGATTCAGCGGTTGCACGACCAGGTCGCGCAGCGTGATCTCGAGAATGCCGAGCGCGCCGATGTCGAGTTTCTCGGCGCTCTTCCACGTGGCGCCCATCGCGTTGAAACGGATCGGCACCGGTCCCACGCGCGGTTGGCTCGCGGCGAGCAACTGGCCCGCGAGGTCGAGCAGCAGGTTGAGCTTGAAGTCGAGCCGCATGATGTCGGCCGAGTGCGGGTGTTCGTCGTCGGATTTCTCGGTGCTGCCGTGCTCCTCGAGCGCGTCGCAGGCCTGCAGCACGCGCAGGTTGCGTTCGGCGAGGTGCTGGGCGGTGATCTCGTTGACCGGTTCGTCCTGGCGACACCAGCGCACCGGAAGCAGGTCCTCATAGGCCAGCTTCTCGAACATCACGATCGTGTCGCGGCCTTCGTACATGGAGCCGATCTTACTGGCGCCGCAGCGCCTTGCCCATCATCGTGAAGATGGCAGCCTCGGATTCGTCCGCGGCCTGCTCGAGCGCACGGACGCAACCGCGCGCCTCGACGTCGAGCGGCATGCGAGCGAGTCCGGAGAGCAGTTCGCGCCGCTCGCGCAGCACCTCGTCGACCCGCACCCAGCGCTGATCCCGCAGATGGTGGTTGAGCTCGTGCGTGCAGGAGAGCACGGCGGCGGCCATACGCCTCCAGTCCGGCAGGGGCTCGGCGACCGTCCTGTTGCAAACCACGGGCGCGTGAGAACCGCGCACGACCGTGAGCCGCGGCTTGCCACGTGCGGCGAGGCCGGGATGACTCATGGGTAACGCGCCATCTGCGCGCGGCCCTGCGGGGAGATCTGCAACCACGCCGAACGGACTTCGCTCAGCAGCCGGCTGACTTCGTCCAGCGCTTCCGGCTTGTTGGACACATTCGCCTGCATGAGGCGCGTGCACATGTATTCGTAGAGCGCGTCGAGGTTGGCCGAGATCGTGCCGCCCGCCTTCATGTTGAGGCTGTTGCGCAGCTCGTCGATGATCGCGACCGCGCGATGCAGCAGCTGCGCCGTTTCGGCGCCGCCGCCGTGCTTCATCAGGCCGCGCGCCTGCGCGACGCGCTCGAGCGCGCCGTCCATGAGCATGACGATGAGGCGGTGCGGGTCCGCGGCCTCCATGCCCGAATGCACAGACGTGCTGCGGTATGCGGCAAGTTTCGCGGAATACGGGGGGTAGGCCATGACATTTGCTCCAAACTACTCATGGAGCTTAACGGCCCGAAAGGCGCGGACTTGAGAGTCGGTGCGGCCTTCAGGCAGGCCCGAAATCGCGGCCGCGCCGTCTCAGGCGCGTTCGGTGAGCAGGCGGCCGTTGCCGCGAGTGTCGCCGCTGCCGGGGCCGTAAGTGCGGTTTTCGTCGACTCGTTGCAGCCTGGCGCCGACCAATCTGCCGTTGCGATCGTTCTGTTCGCGGCAGCGGCGGGTGCGGTCACGGTATTCCTGTACCACCGGCCGAAGTACCCCGGAAGGGTCGCACCAGGTGAGCAGGCCGGGCAATCCGGCCGCATCGCCGTCGCACCCGGAGGCGCGGACCAGCGCGCGTCTCTCGTCTTCGATGCGCAGGATGTGGCCGATGCACTGCTGGCGCGCCGCGGCCGATTCGTCGAGGCCTTCCATGTCGCGGACCTCCAGCAGTGCGTGTTCCCGCATCAGCAGGCTTTCGAGCGTGGCGAGCTGGGCGTTCTCCTCGGCCATCAGTCTGGCGAGCAGTTCGCGGCAATGAATGGGGTCGCGGGAAGTCATGGGTCCTGACTACGTTCCGTGGTGCGCCACGGCTCGATCATCGGTCCTGCTTGTCCCGGGCCAGCCAGCTGT
>JAEZCR010000022.1 GCA_023433465.1 Pseudomonadota bacterium
GCTCGGGCGTCAGGTCCTCGTACATCGAGAACGGATTGATGCCGGCGTTGTTGATGAGCACGTCGATTCCGCCGTGCCATTGCCGCGCGACGTCGCACAGCGCGGCGCGGGCGGGGCGCTGCGTGAGGTCGGCAACCTGCGCATGCACCCGATCGCCTGCGAATGCGAACGATCGCTGCAGCTCGCGCAGCGCGGTCTCGTCGCGGCCGACGAGCAACACATGCGCGCCCTCATCGAGCAGGCGCCGCGCCACGACGCGCCCGATGCCGCCGGTCGCGCCCGTCAGCAATACGCGCCGGGACTCGAGTTTCATGCGGCCCCCTGGAGCAGCAGTTCATGCGGTGCGCTTTCCGCCGATTCGAGCGAACGGAACACGCCCCCGTACAGGTGGAACATCGCACGCGCGCAGGCCACGACCGCGGGCAGGTCGATCGTGGGATCGAGGTTATTGACGATCGCCTCGAGGTCGCCGATGTGCTCCTGGTCGAGCGAGCCGTGACTGCGTAGATAGGTGAACGCCTTGTTGGATAGCGCCAGGGTCCGCTGGATCGCGTCCGCGGCGTTGAGCGCCAGCGCCACGCTGGTTCCTTCGAGCACGTACACCATGCCGAAGAATCCCACCGGGTTCCGGCGTGTCACGGTGTCCCAGGCATAGGCGACCATCGCATCGGTTTCGACAGCCGGCGCACCGTTGCGGACCGCGGCGGCATCACCGCCCGCGGCCGCGATGTCCGCAAGGATCCATTCATCGTGACCGACCTCTTCCTCGACGTAGTGCACGATTTCCTTCTGCAGCCAGTGATGGCGCGCCGGCAGCCGCGAGCCCACGGCCATCAGCAGCGGCACGGTGTGGCGAACGTGGTGATACGCCTGCGCGAGGAACGCCAGGTACAACTCGCGCGTCACCTCGCCGCGCAGTGCACGTGTGATGACGGGCATCGTCTGCAATTGCGCGCGCGCGGTGGCGGTACGGGTGGTCAGCTCGGCGAAGTTCGACATGAGTCCCTCCGGTAGTCAGGCGGCTCGTTCCAGCAACGCGCCGAATCGTTCGAGCACTCGCTCGCGGCGCAGCCGGCCGTTCGCGGTCAACAAGCCATTCGACAAGGTCGGCGTTTCCGGCATGCGCGCGACGTGACGCACGCGCGCGTAGTCGGGCAGCCGCTCGTTCGCATGTTCGACGGCCCGCACGAGCGCGGTGTGTTCGAGCTCAGGGCGCGCGGGGCAGACGAGGGCGCGCACGTCGGGGCATCCCTCGCCGATCGCCAGTGCGTGGCGGATGGCGGGTTCGTGCGCGAGCTCGCGCTCTATCCACTCGGGCGACACGTTGCGCCCGAAGCTGGTGATGAACAGGTTGCGCCGCCGGCCGCGGATGTAGACGTAGCCCTCCGAATCGATCTCGGCCAGGTCGCCGGTCGCGATCTGCCGCGGACCGTCGTGCAGCGCATCGCCCAAGTAGCCGGACATGACCCAGCCCGTGACTTGCAGCTCACCCTCATCGTCGAGCGACACAGCGACGTGTGGCAGAGCGCGGCCGACGCTGCCGACGCGACTGGCCTGCGGGGTATTCAGGCAGACGACGGAACCGCATTCACTGAGTCCGTATCCCTCGAAGACGGGAAGCTTCAGCTCGGCGGCCTCCTCGAGCAGGCTGCGCGCGACCGGCGCTCCGCCCACGGCGATGAACTTCAGCGTTTGCGGCAACGCGCAGCCCGCTTGCGCGGCGCGCACGATGACCCGCAACAGCTCCGGTACGAGGATGAGGCTTTCCGGACGTTGCCGCGTGAGCATCGCGAGCATCCGCTGGGGATCGAAAGCGCCGTAATTCATGCCCGTGTCCGCGCTGGAGGGGATGACGCAGGTCGCGCCGGAACGCAGCGTGGCGTGCACGCCCGCCAGATTTTCCAGCAACGTGGGCAATGGCATCAGGCACAGGTGCCGGCCGATGCCCAATGGCGCGGTGACCTGCACCATCGCGCGCGAGGCGCGGTCCAGCGCGGCGCCCGGCAAGCACACGCCCTTGGGATCCGCCGTGCTGCCCGAGGTGTAGGTGATCTTGATCGTGCCGACGGGCACGGCGCGGCGCGCGCCTGGATCCACGGCCCGCTGCAGGACCGCGAGACCGCCCGACAAACTACCCACGACGTTGAACTCCGGCCAACGGTCCATCACCTCGGCGTGCCGATCTGTGACCAGGGTGTCGACGCTCGCGTCGTCGATCGCATGGCGCATCTGCGCCGGCGTGAAATACGCGGGGAGCGGAACGTTCACGCGATGCAGGTGATGCATCGCGAGGTCCGCCACGGCCCAGTCGCAGCCGTTCTCGGCCAGCAGGCCGAACCGCAATCCGCCGGCTTCGCGCAGCAGCGCCGCATCGGACTGCACGATCGACGCAAGCTGGCCATACGTGATCGCGCGGTTGCGGTCGGTGAGCGCGATGCGTCCGGGCGCGCGTCGTGGCGTCTCTCCGAGCAGGTACTCAATCTCCATGGTGTGAGCTCCACAAGGCGGGAATTCTTCGCGCCGAGGGCAGATAACCGGCCATCACGCGCGGGTCGTTCGAGTAGTAGCGACCCCATTCATCCAGCCCACCGGCGACGCATGTACCGTCGGCGGCGCCCAGCTCCGTGCAATGACCGCCCATCGCCGAGAGGATTCCGCGAATGGAGGCGGTGGCCGTGAAGACTATCCACCGCGCGGAGCGCGCGAGGAACCAGGCGGGCATGAACGACATCAGCTTCTTCGCGCGGCGGGAATCGATGGCCGCGAAGTTGCCGATCTCGAATATTTCGGTGCGCCGCGCACGTGCGCCCAGTTGCGACGCGATTGTCTGCTCGATGGGGGTACGCAGGTATCGCTCGAGGAAGAGCGGCTCGAGCGCCGCGCACCGATAACCCGCCGCTGCGCAAAGCTCGTCTCGCGCATTCATCAGCAGCAGGAGCGTCGGCATGAAGGTTGCGACGTGCGCGCCATGGGTCCGCAGGAATCGCTCGCGGACGAACGCTTCGGCTTCCGCGCGCCGCGCGTCAGCTCTCTCGCATGCGACGATCCGGTACTCCAAAGGGGCGTGCGCGTATTCGCGAGGGGAGCTGCATAAGTGTCGCTCGTCGGCGACTGCGGAAGTCTCGTTGAACAATCGGGCTTTCCTGCACGCGCAGTGAGTTGCGCTCGCAGACGTTGGACGTCATGTGCGGGCGCAATCCTTCGCGCCGGAGTTCAGATTTTCGAGGGCGCGCTCCGAGCCCGGCGCGCGAGCCAGTGCTTGGCCGCGCCGAGGACATGGAGCGCCGCTAGCGCCACGAGGATGTTGAACAGCAACTCGTGTACTTCCTCGAGCGTCTCCTCGCTGCCGAGGCCGAGCCGCGGAATCTCGAACCAGTCGAAGAATCGCAATGGCTCGTTCTCGGCGGAAGAGAGTGCCCACCCGGAGATCGGGATGGCAAACAAGAGTAGGTAGAACGTGACATGCACGACGCGTGCGAGGGCGATTTCGTAAGGTCTCATGTCGGCAGGCCACGTCGGCGTGGGATTGGCCAGGCGCCATGCCAGCCGGACGGCAGCGAGGGCGAGCATCGTCATTCCGACGGACTGATGCAGCATCATGTCGTCGTCGGAGGCCTCCGCGAGGATCCACTGGAGGATCATGCCCAGCACGATGATCCAGTGGAGCGCCAGGCTGACGAATCCGAAGTGCGCGCGCGTGTTGAGCAGCTTCATGGCATTGGTCCCGCAGAGATCGTGCGGACATCTCACCTCGTTCCGGGCCGTCCGACCATCGTGTGATCCGCTATTCGCATCCGCATACGCACGTATGCGTAGTTCGCCGACTCATCTCCATGATTCGGCGGAGGACACTACATGGCAACGAGAGGCGGGCATGTACTACATCATCGACTCACCCAAACCATTCGATCAGGCCGCCGCGGACCTGGACGCCGCCGTGAAGGCGGGCGGCTTCGGTGTCCTGCACGTTCACGATCTCGGCAATACCTTGCGCAGCAAGGGGCAGGCGTTCACGGAGCAGTGCAAGGTATTCGAGGTCTGCAACCCGGCGCAGGCATCGAAGGTGCTGGCGACGGACATGCGCCTCAACATGGCGCTGCCGTGTCGCATTTCGGTGTTCACGGATCACGGCAAGACGCGGATCGGGATGATCCGCCCGGCGCAGATGCTTGCGCCGCTCTCGCAGGATCCCGCGCTGGCGCAAGTCGCCGCGGAAGTGGAGCAGGCGACGATCCGGATGATCGACGCGGCGAAATAGCGGCTCGCACGGGCATTCTCGGCGCTTGCTCGCATCTGTGACCTGCCGCCCGAGATTTGTCGAGCTATTCCCCGCTCGGCGTGTTAGTGTCCCTCCCGCTCGTGATCCTTTCGCCTTGACTCCTTGACCTCGCGCCTCCCCGGCGCACCTCGCAGGTCAGAGCGCCATCTCAGAAGCCTCCCGAACCACCGACGTGCTTTTCAAAGCGCGCCGGCGATCTCCCATTCACTCGAGATTTTTCAAATGACCAAACTTTATGTCGGAAACCTTCCTTTCACGGCCACCGAAGACGCCGTTCGCAATCTTTTCGCGGATCACGGCACGGTGGAGAAGATTTCGCTGATCAACGATCGCGATACCGGCCGTCCCCGTGGATTCGGTTTCATCGAGATGTCGAACGCGGATGCCACGCGCGCCATGCAGGCGCTCAACGGCAAGGACTTCGATGGCCGCGCGCTCAAGATCAACGAAGCGCAGGACAAGCCCCGCACGAGCGGATATTCGCGCTATTGACGGGAGACGCTGATGCAAATCCATAACCAGGCCATGCTTCGCAGTTATCTGCCCCTGCAGGACTTTCCGGAGCCTGCCTCGGATCTTGCATCCAGCGACTTCAAGATCCTGATCGTCAACGAAGACATGCGCTCGGCGGACTCGCTGAAGCATACGTTGAACGACCTCGGATACTTCGTCACGTTCACCGCGTACTCGGCGCGTCGCGCGCTCGAGGTCGCGGTGGACTTCTCTCCGGCGGTCGCGTTGCTCGATCTCGAGCTGCCCGACATGACCGGCTATCAACT